>DATNQI010000051.1 GCA_036704125.1 Pantanalinema sp.
CCCGCCCCCGGTGGGGCGGGGAGAACTCAGGCGGATGTTCGATTCAGGCAACACGTGCTTAGCCTTCGGGGCTCGGGCGGAAGGCCTCGGGGGGCAGGCGCTCCGCGAGCTCGGCCAGGAGGTCCTCGGCGAGCAGACAATAGCGATGCGGCGGCTCTTGGCTGAGCCGGGCGACGCCCTCGAAGCAGAGGGCGTCCGTCACGACCAAGGAGGCAAGGCGCACGGCGGCTTGCAGCCGCTCCTGGTCCTCGATGGGGACGACCATGAGCTGTTCCGCCTCGCAGGCGCCGGCGAGCAGCTCCTGGAGCAGGAACCGGAAGCGCGGCGACGCGGAGACCACGGCGATCAGCCCCGAAGCGCCGATGGCGCTCGCCCGTGCGAGCAGAGGCTCGACCGAGGCCAGCCTGAAGACCACCGGCGGCGCGTCGTCGCCCAGGATCTCCCGCAGGCGAAGGGAATGGTTGCTGGAGGTGACGAAGCACGTACTTGCCCGCCAGGCGGGATCGGCGGCCTCCACCTGCTCGGGGGTCAGGCCGATCATGGGGAAGGAGAGCCGGTCCCTCAGCTCGTGCAGGTACAGGTCCTGCAGGTCGGGGTGCGGGTTGACGACGGCCAGGCGGGTGATGCCGGCCGGGGCGAGGGCCGCGCGGCATGCCTCGAGGATCGCGTCGGCGTCGTGCCCGCGGGAGCGGGCCTGCGCCACGAAGTGCGCGGCCAGGGCGCGCAGCGCGACCCCCTCGCGCCAGGGCTCGCCGGGCGGGGCGAAGGCCCTGACCTTCGCCCCGCTCCCCTTGCGGATCTCGATCACCCCTTCGAGCTCGAGCGCCTTGTAGGCGGCAAGCGCGGTGTTGTGGTGGATGCCCAGCCGCTGCGCGAGCGCCCGCAGGCTCGGGAGCCGCTCGCCAGGCGAGAGGGCGCCCGAGGCGACCTGCTGGCGGATCTGCGCGCTGAGCTGGTCGATCATGGGGATCGGGCCGGTGCGGTTGATGAAGAGGTTCAAGGGCGGGCTCCGGACAGTTTCGGAAGTGTCACAGGCGAAGTGGTGGGCCGGGGGCCCGGCGCCTATGCTCGATACATCGACCCGCGCGGGGTTGGCTTGCTAACTCGATTCGCCACAGGAGAGATCATGCCCAAGAAGTCCTTCATCCTCCCTCTCGTCGCCATGCTCTCGCTCGCGGGCTGCGGCCTTGCGGCCCCGCTCTCGGGAGCGGCCGAGGGGCGCGCCGTCGCCAAGGCCGAGCAGCCCCTGGACCCCCGCTTCTTCGCCCGCCGCGAGGTCATGGCCCTGCGGCCCGAGGCCTTCGCGCTCATGCCCGCCTCCTTCCCCGCCCTCCAGGCCATGAAGGGCGAGTCGGAGCCCAAGCGCCAGGCCCTGGTGCGCGCGGTGCGCTCGGACGCGGCCCTGCACCAGGGCGTTCAGGCGTTCGATCGCCTGAGCTGGGAGCAGCAGCTGCCCTTACTCAGGCGCTTCTTCGAGCTGGAGTGCAAGGTGCTCGGCATCGTGCCGCCCGAGCTGCGCATCGCCACCGACGTGGTGAAGGGGCCCGCCTTCTTCGACTTCGACCCCGAGAAGCCGGGCAGCGGCCGGGTCATCCTCAACCCCGAGGCGATCGCCAAGGAGCCCAACAAGTACACCGCCCTCCTGCTCTTGGCGCACGAGACGCGCCACTCGGCCCAGTTCCAGCTGGCCTTCGACCCCGCGCGCGCCGCCGAGCCCCTGCCGCGCGCCTACCAGGCCGCCTTCCGGGCCCAGAAGCAGCTGGGGGACAAGCTCAACTTCTGCGACTTCTGCACCCTCCACAACGAGTTCGAGGCCTTCCAGTTCGGCAACTACGTCGTCGGCGCCCTGACCGACTGGCGCGTCGACACCGGCGACATGGGGACGCTCGCTAGCCAGTATGACGCCCACGGCCACCTCAAGCTCGATCTGCTGGCCCTCGAGAGGCAGGTCGGTCGCGATGGGCTCCTCGACGCCTTCAACGCGCGCGAGAAGGTCCAGTACCAGGACCTGTACGACAAGCGCTGATCGCGCGAGGGCCTACTCCAGCAGCTCGCGCAGCTCGCGGGCGTTCTCCACGGCGAAGGCCTCGGCGTCGTTGTCGAAGTAGGCGTAGACGTCGAGGCCCCTGCGCAGCATGGCGCGGATGCGCCGGGCGATGGCCGTAAGCGCCTTTCGTTCGTAGCGATCGCCGTAGGCCACTTCCGTGCCGTGGAGCCGCACGTAGCCGATGCCGCCCGTCACCTCCCAGGCCATGGGCAGGCCGGGGAAGCTCGAGGCGCAAAGGGCCACGCCGAATCGTTCGAGCAGCCGGTAGGCCTCGGGCCGGTACCAGCTCGGATCGCGGAACTCCACGGCGCAGGGCCCTTCCGGGAGCGCGGCCAGGAAACCTTCGAGGCGCCCGGGGTCGAAGCCCCAGCGGGGCGGCAGCTGGTAAAGCACGGGGCCCTGCTTGTCGCCGAGCGGGGCGATCGCAGCGTACAGGCGCGCGAGCGCGGGGGCGGGATCCTTCAGCTTCTTGAGGTGGGTCAGGTAGCGACTCGCCTTGATGGCGAAGCAGAAGCCCTCCGGGACGGCCCGGGCCCAGGCCGCCGCGGCCTCCGGGGTGGGCAGGCGGTAGAAGGTGCGGTTGATCTCGACCGTGTCGAAGTGGCGGGCGTAGTATTCGAGCCAGGAGCCGGGGGCGAGCGCACCGGGGTAGAACCGCCCGCGCCAGTGGGGGTAGGCCCAGCCCGAGGTCCCGATGCGGCATCGGCCGGCCATGGTCTTTCTCCTGCTCGCCTGTGCGCGCCTCTCGGCACGATTGTAGCGCGCCAGGGGCACGAGGGACTTGCACGATCGAAAAAGTGTTGCTATTGTGGTTTCAATTAAATCCCAGGAGGAACCATGTCCTTCAGCAGCCGCTTCGCCGTGGCCGTCCACATCCTGACCCTGCTCCAGCAGAGCGGGGGCGAGCCCATCACCTCCGATTACCTCGCCGGGAGCGTGAACACCAACCCGGCGGTGGTGCGGAGGATCCTGTCCCTGCTCGCGCAGGCGGGGCTCACCACCTCGCGCCTCGGGGCGGGCGGCGGCGCGCTCCTGGCGCGGCCGGCCGAGGCCATCACCCTGCTCGAGGTCTACCGGGCCGTGGAGGACGGGCACCTGTTCGCCATGCACCACGAGACCCCCAACCCGCTTTGCATGGTGGGCCGGAACATCCAGGGGGCCCTGGAGCGGACGATCGACGACGCGCAGCGCGCCCTCGAGGCGGAGCTTGCGGGAAAGACGATCGCCGGCGTGCTCGGCGAGGTCCTGGCGCGTGAGCAGGCCGGGGCCGCCGGAGGCTAGGTCCTTTTTTGCTCTAAATTGTAACTGTGTTGCTCACACTGTTGCGGATTGGGCTGAACGGCAGCCCTTCCCCGCGACGCGATCCGAGAGGAGAACCATCCCATGAACATCGCCCTGATCGGCGCCACCGGCTTCGTCGGCACCCAGGTCCTCGAAGAGGCCCTGAGGCGCGGCCACCGGGTGACGGCCATCGTCCGCCACCCCGAGAAGCTCCCCCGGCACGCCAACCTGACGCCCACGGCGGTCGACGTCTTCGACGCGCAGGCGCTCGCCAAGGCGCTCGAGGGGACCGAGGCGGTCGTCAGCGCCTTCAACCCCGGCTGGGGCACCCCCGACATCCAGGCGCGCTTCATCGCGGGCTCCAGGGCGATCACCGAGGCGGTGAAGGCCGCCTCCCTTAAGCGCCTGCTGGTCGTGGGAGGGGCGGGGAGCCTCTTCGTGGCGCCCGGGCTTCAGCTCGTCGACACCCCGGAGTTCCCGGCCGAGTGGAAGGAGGGGGCGCTCGGGGCGCGCGAGGCGCTGCGCCAGCTCCAGGCAGAGACCTCGCTCGACTGGACCTTCCTCTCGCCCGCGATCCTGCTGGAGCCGGGCGAGCGCACCGGCGCCTACCGGGTGGGCGCCGACGAGCCCCTCTCGACCGGCGAGGGGCCGGGCCGGATCTCCGCGGCGGACCTCGCGGTGGCCATCCTCGACGAGATCGAGCGCCCGCAGCACCTGCGCAAGCGCTTCACCGTCGCCTACTAACCCGGTGAACGAGTCCCCCCGCCGCAAAACGGCGGGGGGACTCGTTTTACAGCCGGCGAGCGAGGAGGTATGGTGAAGGGATGTCCACCATCGCCGAGAAGACCCCACCCCTCCAGACGCCTAACCGCTTCGCGGGGGTGCTGCTCGCCCTGGGGCTCGCGACCGCGAGCTGGTACCTGGCCATGCTGCCCGGGCTCAAGGTGATGGGGGCGCTGACGGTCGCCCTCCTGGTCGGGATCCTGTGGCGCCTTGCGGCGGGCCTTCCCGCCTGGGCCGTGCCCGGCACCCGGTACTCGGCCCGCACCGTCCTGCGGCTCGGGATCGTCCTGATGGGGGCGCGGCTGGACTTCGGCCTGATCGCGAAGGCCGGCCCCAAGGTCCTCTTCCTCGACGTGCTGGTCATCGCCATCGGCATCGCGGGCATCGCCTGGGTCGCCCGCCGCTTCAAGGTCCCGGCGCAGCTCGCCGTGCTGCTGGCGGTGGGCACCTCCATCTGCGGGGCGAGCGCGGTGGCGGCCGCGGCCCCCGTCATCCGAGCCGACGAGGAGGACGCGACCCTCGCCACCGCTCTCTGCGGCATCCTGGGGACCGTCGGGGTCTTCTTCTACGTCCTCGCCGGTCCCTTCCTGGGCCTGACGGTGCCGCAGCTCGCCATCCTCTCGGGCTCCACCCTTCACGAGGTCGCCCAGGTCATGGCGGCGGCCTTCACCTGGGGAACGGCCGCCGGGGACATGGGGACGCTGGTCAAGCTGACCCGGGTGGTCCTCCTGGCGCCCGCCCTGGTGGTGCTCGGCCTCATGAGCGGGAGCGGCAAGAAGCTGAGCTACTCCTGGAAGGAGCCGCCCATCCCCTGGTTCGTCATCGGCTTCTTGGCGGTGGGCGTGGTCGGCTCGATCGGCGTCGTCCCGCCCGATGCCAAGGCGTGGCTCTCCAGTGCGAGCATCTTCCTGATGGTGACGGCCATGGCCGCCATGGGCCTGAACACCAACCTCGCCATGGTGCGCAAGGCCGGCATGAAGGTCGTCTACGCCGGCTTGACCGGTTTTGCGCTGCTCGCCGCGATGAGCTGGGGCGTGATCCGGCTGCTGCGCATCGGCTGAGATCCGCGCCGCTGAAAACTTCTTTCGCTTCGTTTGGAACAATATCGCTTGCCGTGTCGTTTACGGAGCAGGCATCCATTCCAAGAGGAGATGAACCATGCGAAAGATGTTGCTGCTGGCGATCGCGACGATGGGAACGACGGCGCTCATGGCGCTCCCGTCCGAGGCCAGGCCCTGGCACGACCACGACCGCCGCGAGGCGGATCGGCAGGTCATCGCTCAGCCGACCTGGCCCGAGCAGTACCGCCGGGAGGTGGAGCGGCAGGTCGTCGTGCAGCCGATCCCCGGAGTGGAGGTGCGGTTGCCCGTGCAGGTCGTGCGGCCCGTCGAGCGCAGGCGCGTCATCGTGGTCCGCGAGCGGGAGCGTCACGACTTCCACCACGATTGGGATCGCCACGACTGGAAGCACCGGGGCCCCCACCGCGAGGTCATCGTGGTGCGGCGCTAGCGCTCGTCGCAAACGAACGGGTCCCCGGCGATCGCCGGGGACCCGTTCGCATGAGGGGGCTTGCTAGCGACGCTTCTTGCCGGCCTTGAGACGGGGCTTCTGGACGCGGCGGGCGCGGGTCACGAGCACCTGCGCCAGCAGCGGAAGGGCCTGCTTGCCGGTCACGCTCACGTGGATCCAGGCCGGATCGTCGCCCGTCTCGAGGGCCTTGGCGCGCAGGCTTTCGAGCAGCGCCGCGTCCTCGGGGGTCGTCGGGATGATGGCGGCCCACTCGTCGGCCTTGAGGTTGGTGCTCACCTCGAAGCTATCGCCCTTCGGCGTGAGCGCGGCGAAGAAGCGATCGCCGGGCAGGTAGGAGCGGTACGACCAGGTATGAGTCGCCTCCGAGAAGGCCCACTTCCAGGTGGCGCCGATCTCGATGACGGTCTCGCGCACTTCGTTCCACTGGGCCAGGTGGTCCTTGAGGAGCTCGGCGAGCTGTTCGCGATTGGGAGGATTGCCCCGGAACGAGGCTTCAGGTTGCTTGTTCATGGCACCATTATCGCATGGCCGCGCCCCTCGGGTGCGGCCATGCGTGTTTGCGCGGCGGCTTCGGCGAGAAAAAACTTGCAAGCTAATGTATTTAGCTTTAAGCTAACATGTGTAGCTAATCGCCGCGAGGAGGTCGCCATGAAATGGGGTTCATTCGGTCGCGCCGTCCTGGGAGGGGCTCTGGTGCTCAACGCCGGGCTCGTTTCGACGGCTTGGGCGCAGGACACGCGTCAAAACGAGGGAGAGAAGACGATGACGACCCGATTCTTGACGACGGCCGAGGGCCGGATCGCCTACGACGACACCGGGTCGGGGCCGGTGGTGATCTGCGTGCCGGGCCTCGGCGACTTGCGCGGCGAGTACCGTCACCTGACACCCCGCCTGGTCGAGGCCGGCTACCGGGTCGTCGCGATGGACGTGCGCGGCCACGGCGAGTCGAGCGTCTCCTGGCCTGACTACTCGGTCGCGAGCATCGGCCAGGACGTGGTGGCCCTGGCGCACCACCTGGACGCCGGCCCCGTGACGGTGGTCGGGACCTCGATGGCGGCGGGTGCCGCCATCTGGGCTGCCGCCGAAGCCCCCGAGCGCATCGGGAAGATCGCGCTGATCGGGCCCGCCGTGCGGGATGGGGGCCCTCTCTGGAAGTCGCGGGTCATGTCCTGGCCCTTCAGCGGGCCGTGGGGCCCCGCGCTCTGGGGCATGTTTTACACCTCCTTGTATCCGACGAAGAAACCGGCCGATTTCGATGCCTACCTCACGAAGCTTCGCGCCAACCTGCATGAGCCCGGGCGCCTCGCGGCCGTGCGGGAGATGATCGCAAGCTCCAAGGCTGCCTCGGAGGCGCGGCTGTCCAAGGTTCGCGTGCCGAGCCTGGTCCTGATGGGCACCCGTGATCCGGACTTCAGCGATCCGGCCGCCGAGGCGAAGCGGGTGGCCGACCCGCTGGGTGCCTCGGTCCAGCTGATCGAGGGCGCCGGTCACTATCCCCACGCCGAGATGCCGGAAGTGACCACGCCCCACCTGCTTCGCTTCCTGGGCGAGCGCCGGACGGAGGTGTCCCATGGCTCCTAGGGCCGGGCTGGACGAGGCGGTCGTGGTGCGGGCGGCCGTCGAGCTGGTCGATGCGGAGGGCCTCGAAGGCCTGAACCTCTCGCGCCTGGCCGAGCGCCTGGGGGTCCGTCCCCCCTCGCTGTACAAGCACGTGGCGGGCCTCGATGCCGTGCAGCGGGGGATCGCGCTCGAGGGGATCAGGGCGATCGCCCGGCGCATGACGCACGCCGCCGTCGGCAAGGCCGGCGACGATGCCATGCTGGCGATCGCCGAGGCCTACCGCGTCTACGCCAAGGAGCATCCCGGCCTCTACGCCGCGACCCTGCGCGCTCCTGCGTCCGAGGACCGGGAGTGGATAGAGGCGAGCGAGGAGGTCCTCGGGATCATCCTGCGCGTGCTCGTGCCGTACGGATTGGACGAGACGGGCGCGCTTCACGCCATCCGTGGGCTGCGCAGCCTGGTGCACGGCTTCGCCTCGCTGGAGTCGAGCGGCGGGTTCGGCATGCCGCTCGACATCGACGAGAGCTTCCGGCGGCTGATGGTCAGCTTCCTCCAGGGGCTGCGCAGCCAGGTCTAGCCCCGCTCCTTCGACGGGCGAGGGGCCCCCTTTTCGGGACCGAGCATGGTCACCGGGCCGGGGCGATCGGCGCGATTGCCCGAGTAGTAGCCGCCGAGGGCTGCCACCGGTGACCATGGGGGATCCACGCTCAGCGCCTCGGGGGCGAGCGCCGCGAAGGGGCCGGCCGCATGGACCACCTGGCCGGCGACGAGGGTGAGCACGGACTCGATCCCCTTGATGGCGTCGTCGCTCACCGTGAAGTAGTCGTCCGTGAGGACGCTCAGGTCCGCGAAGCAGCCGGGCTCGAGCCGCCCTTTCACCTCCTCCTCGTGCGAGAACCAGGCGCTCCCTTCGGTGTACAGCCTGAGCGCCTCCGTGCGATCCAGGCGGTAACTCGGCGGGTACAGCTCGGTCCCGCCCAGGGTCTTGCCGGTCACGAGCCAGTGAAGCGAGAGCCAGGGGTTGTAGCCGGCGACGCGGGTGGCGTCGGTGCCCGCCCCGAGCGGGATCCCCGCTTCCAGGATGGCCCGGATGGGCGGCGCGTGCTCGGCGGCTTCTTTGCCGTAGCGCGCGATGAAGTCCTCGCCCTGAAAGGCCATCCGGTTCTGGATGGCGATGCCGCCGCCCAGGGCCTTGATGCGTGCGAGGTTTCGCGCCGAGACCGTCTCGGCGTGGTCGAAGAACCACCGCAGGCCGTCGAAGGGAATCTCTCGAGCGACGGCTTCGAGCACGTCGAGATCGCGCCCGATCGACTCGTCGTAGGTCGCATGGATCCGGAAGGGCCAGCGTCGCTTCACCAGGAGCGACACCACCCGCGCAAGCTCCGCTTCCATCGTGGGCACGAGCTCGGGGCGGGGCTGGACGAAGTTCTCGAAGTCCCCCGCCGACCAGACCAGGTTCTCGCCCCCGCCCCCGGTCAGGAAGCCGTTGGGCTTGAACAGGTCGTCGTTCTGGCCGGGGCGCGTCATCTCCACCCAGCGCGCGAAGTCCTCGAACTCCTTGTGAGCGGTCTGGGCGAACAGGTAGTAGGCGATCCGGACGGTGAGCAGGCCCTCGCGGGCGAGCTCACGGCAGACCGCGTAGTCGTCGGGATAGTTCTGAGCGCCCCCGCCCGCGTCGATCGCGCTGGTGATGCCGAAGCGGTTGAGCTCGCGCAGGTACTGCCGGGTGGAGTTGCGCTGCTCCTCGCCTGAGAGCCTGGGCAACTTGGCGAGGGTGGCGTAGAGGATGGTGGCGGCCGGTGTGGCGAGTACCAAGCCGGTCGGCTTGCCTTCGGCGTCTCGCTCGAAGGTGCCGCCCGGAATGTCAGGCGTGTCCTTGCCGAGCCCGAGGGCGGCGATGCCCGCCTTGTTGATGAAGGCCCGGTCGTAGAGGTGCAGGATGAAGGCCGGGGTATCGGGCAAGGCCGTGTTGATCTCGTCGAGGGTCGGCAGGCGCCGCTCCTCGAACTGGTAGGCAGACCAGCCGCCCACCACGCGGACCCACTGGCCCTCAGGCGTCCTCGTGGCCTGGCGCTTGAGCATGTCGAGGGCGACCTTCAGGGAAGGCACGCCGTCCCAGCGCAATTCCAGGTTGTAGTTCAGGCCCTCGCGGATGACGTGAAGGTGCGAGTCGTTGAGGCCGGGCACCACGGTCCTGCCCCCCAGGTCGATGACGCGCGTGCCCGCCTCCTGGTGAGGTCGGACGTGCTGCTCGTCGCCCGCCGCGAGCACCTTGCCGTCCTTGAGGGCCAGGGCGGAGACGAAGGGGGCATGCTTCCCCATGGTGGCGATCTTGCCGTTGAGCAGAAGCGTGGTCGTCATGGCCTTGCCCCTGCTCAGCGCTTCGTCGTGGCTTCGCCTGCGCCCTCGCCGAGCATGGCCTTGGCGTACTGGATCCCGATGCCGTAGGCGCCGGCGTGCGCCTTGGCCACTTCCAAGACCGCGTCGTAGGTTTCGAGCCGCGCCCAGTCGCGCTGCAGCTCGCACATGAACTGCAGCCAGGTCATGGGTACCGCACCCGCCTGGATGATCCGCTGCATGGCCATGTCGTGGGCCATGACGGTCGTCGCGCCGCAGGCGTCGGCGATGGCGTAGACCTCGTAGCCGGCCTCCAGGGCCTGGATGACGGGGAAGGCGAGGCAGACCTCGGTCCAAAGGGCGGCGAACACCAGCTTCTTGCGCTTGGTCGCTTCGACCGCCGCGACGAACTTCTTGTCCTCCCAGGCGTTCATGGAGGTGCGGTCGATGGGCCGCTGCTCCGGGAAGACGGCCTGCAGCTCGGGCATGAGGGGGCCGCTGAACGACTTGGCGGCCACGGTGGTCAGGATGGTCGGGACCTTGAAGACCTTCGCGGCCTTCGCCAGGCCGAGGATGTTGTTCCTGAGGGTCTCGCGGTCGATGGACTGGATCCCGAAGAACATCTGGGGCTGGTGGTCGATGAGGATCAGGGCGCAGTTGTCGGGGGTAAGCAACCCATGGATCCACTTGACCGCATAACGCTCGCTACTCACGGTATTCCTCCTGCTGAGGGACGGCACCACGCCCGATCACCGTAGAGCCTCCGCAGCGGAAGGGATTCGGCGATGCCTTGCAAAAAAGAGCGCAAAGCAGTGCAAGAAGACCGGTTAGCGAGCGTTCGGGGCAGGCTCAGGAGAGAAGCTTGTTCTTCTGCTGCTCCAGGCTTGCGATCAGGTGCTGCTTGATTTCCTTTTCGGTCTCGAGGGTGCGCAGCTCCTCGAGGATCAGCTCCACCAGCTTGTCGCCCAGCTGCCGGGAGCGCTCGCGGTGCTCGGGGTCCTCCATGGCCGATGCCATCCCACGCTGGATGCCGTTGACGACCTCGGCGACGAGATCGGGCAGGTAGCGTTCGGTCAGGCTCCCGACGACGGGCAGGGCACGAACCTGCTGGTAGGTCGGTGATTCGTTGAGGGCTTGCTGTGCCGAGTACGTCAGCATCTCCTGGAGGTCGGGGATCACCCGCGGCAGGATGCGGGTGACCGCCGCCTGGAGGTGGCGCTCGACGAAGACATCGAGCTTTTCGCGCTGCTCGGGACTGAGCAGGTGGAAGGCCTCGTCCAGGTCGAAGCGCTCGATCGATTCCTGGTAGTTGGTCAGGAGCCGCACGCTGACCAGGTCGGTGGCGAGGTTGACCCCCTTGTCGACGAAGCGCTGGGGGAAGGTGATGGGGTTGACCAGGCCGAGCCGTCTCATCCGGTGACCGACCGAGATGCCGCGTATCAGGTGGGCCCAGCCGGACTGGCCCAGCGGGGTGACGTACTGCCCGAGGGGGATGAAGTAGACGAGGTCGTACCACCGGGCGTAGCAGAAGGCCTTCCAGCTCGGATACCTGCCGCGCCTGAGATCCAGCGCGCCTCTGATGAGGAAGTCGAGAGCGAAGAAGGGGATGAAGAACAGGTCGAGTTTCCAGAAGGCGTCGAAGGGGCGCCCGTTCTCGCCCAGCACGCGGTAGTAGTTGCGTGCCAGCAAGGGGCGCAGCTCGTGCTCGAAGAAGGCCTGCTCATGGGCGAGGCGGGCCGGGGTCAGGTTCTGCGAAGACCAGAAGGCCAGGAAGCCCTCTTTCCCCGACTCGACCTTGGCATGCCGCCGCATGCGGTTCTTGAGCTGCTCGAAGACCCCGCTCAGCCCGGAGCCCGCGAACGGGTCCTCCTGGTAGAGCTGCAGGCTGCGCTCGCGCATGGTCGCAAGGAGGGGACCGGTGTCCTTTTCGCCTGCGGCCAGCTTCGCGAACGTCGTTGTGGCCTGGTCCACGTAGCCCTGGGTGATGCGGTGGGGGCTTGCTCCCTTGATGGGGTCGTAGAGGGTGACCACCCCGGGGGCGAAGCTCAGGTAGTGGTGCCGCAGGTCCAGGTAGGTGAAGTCGAAGACCACCAAGGCCAGGTTGATCAGGGCCAACAGGAGGATGCCCCAGTGGCTCGCCTGGTTGAGCAACCACAGCAGACGCCCCCGCAGGGTCGTCGGCATGGGCCGCATGCCCTCAGCCTGCCCGGGGAAGAGGGTGCGGATGATTTTCCGCCTCAGGGAGTCGGGCAAAGGGCCGGTGGTTGTTGACATCAAGACCTCTTCCACGAGGAATGGCGGGCGCTCAAGCGGCTTTCAGTATCTGCCAGAAAGCCGCGTACGACAAGCAGATGAAGGATCGGTGGCTTTCTGGCATGATGGGAAATGAGGCTTTCGATGGTTTCGATATCATAGGGGGCGACGCAGCGTCACAAGGAGGCATCAATGAGCAAACGGCTCGTTCTGGGTCTGGTCGCGCTGGGGGTGCTCGCGATGGCTTCACCGTCCGAAGCCAAGCTCGTCAGGGAAGCCGTGCCCTATCGCGAGGGCGACCAGGCCTTCGAGGGCCTGCTGGTATACGACGACGCCGTCAAGGGCAAGCGCCCCGCCGTGATGGTGGTGCACGAGTGGTGGGGCCTCAACGACTACCCCAAGCACCGCGCCGAGGAGCTCGCCAAGCAGGGCTACGTGGCCTTCGCCGCCGACATGTACGGCAAGGGCGTGGTCGCCACCACGCCCGAAGAGGCCAGCAAGCTCGCCGGAGCCTTGCGGAGCGATCGCGCGCGCATGCGCGCCCGGGCCCGGATGGCCTGGGATGTGCTTGCCCGGCGTCCCGAGGTGGATCCTGCGCGGATGGCCGCGATGGGCTACTGCTTCGGGGGCGGCGTGGCCCTGGAGCTTGCGCGCAGCGGTGCCGACATGGCGGGCGTCGTGAGCTTCCACGGCAGCCTCGACACGCCGCAGCCGGAGGCCAGCCGGATCAAGGGCAAGGTCCTCGTGCTGCACGGGGCCGAGGACAAGGCCGTGACCATGCAGGACGTGCTCGCCTTCCAGGACGAGATGCGCCGCGGCCGCGTCAACTACCAGATCAACCTGTACGGCGGCGCGGTCCACGCCTTCTCGAACCCGGCGGCGGGGAACGACCCGGCCAAGGGCGTCGCCTACGACGCCCAGGCCGACAAGCGCTCCTGGGCGGAGCTGCTGCTGTTCCTTCGCGAGATCTTCGGGCGCTAGGGCGGTGACGCGATGATCGCCTTGAAGCGCGCCTACGACGAGCTCGGCCCCCAGGACGGAGATCGCTTCCTCGTCGATCGCCTGTGGCCGAGGGGGCTCTCGAAAGAGCGCCTGAAGTTGACTGCCTGGCTGAAGGACCTGGCGCCGAGCACCGAGCTGCGGCGCTGGTACGCTCACCGGACCGAGCGGTGGGACGAGTTCGAGGCGCGCTACCGCGCCGAGCTTGCGGCCAACGAGGCCGCCCTGGCCCCGCTGCTGGCGGCCGCTCGAAGCGGCAGGATCACCCTGGTCTACGGGGCGAAGGACCGGGAGCATAATCAGGCGGTGGTGCTGAAGAACGTGATCGAGGAAAGGCTCGCCTGCGAGTCCTGACTTCTCGAGCGGATCCCCTATGATCCTCTCCCGGACGGCGAAGCCAAAGGAGGGAGCGATGCAAAGCGATTGGATTCCCCCGGATTACAGCGGGGCTCAAGGGGTGGGGACCGATGAGGATGTCGACGAACGCCAGCCCGCTCATCCCAGCTTCATCGGAGAGTTCGGCGAGCGCGAAGAACCCCTGCCGCGGGATTCCGAGGAGACGGTGGAGCAGGGAGAGGAGAGACCTCACTAGAGCCGCAAGCCCGCCCGTTGCGATCGCAACGAGCGGGCTTGCCGGCTTAGAAGCTGCGGGACTCCTCCTCCATGACCGGAGCGTAGGCCGAGAGGATCAGCAGCCATATGAACGAAGCCAAGCTCGCGAAGGCATAGACCCTCAGGATTGTCATCATCCCGTCATCTCCTCGAACGATCGCGTGTGATAACGTTTCCCGGCCCCAGGCCTCGGCCCCAATCGAGGGGCCGAGGCTTGGGACGGGGGCTTAGAAGCCGACGGAGCGAACGACCCGGTTGTCGCTGTCCGCGATGTAGAGGTTGCCCGATGCTCCCACCGTCACGCACCGCGGGTAGCGCAGCTGGCCCAGGATGGCGAGGCCGCCGTCTCCCGAGTACCCTTCCGTGCCGCTTCCCACCACGGTCGAGATCGTGCCGGTGGTCGCATCGACCTTGCGGATGCGCTGGTTGTCCGTGTCGACGACGTAGAGATTGCCGTCCTGGTCGACCGCCACCCCGCGAGGGTTGTCCAGGCTGGCATGGATGGCGAGCCCGCCGTCTCCCGAGTAGTTCTCGTTGCCGTTGCCGGCCACGGTCGCGATCGCTCCGGAGGTCGTGTCGACCTTGACGATGCGATTGTTGTAGTAGTCGGCGATGTAGAGGTTGCCCGAGGCGTCGAGCGCGATGCCGTTCGGGCGGTTCAGGGAGCCGGCGTTCACGGTCGCGATCGTGCCGTCGGCACCGCGCTTGAGGATCTGGTCCTTGTTCGTGTTGGCGATGTAGAGGTTGCCCGCGGCATCAAGCGCCAGGCTGTGGGGGCGCGCGATGCCTTCGTTGCTGCCCGCTGCGATCGTGGTGGTTTCGCCGCTGACCAGCAGGATCCGGTCGTTCTGCGTGTCGGCGATGTAGATGTCGCCAGAGGCGGCGACCGTCACGCCGAGGGGGTACTTCAGCGTGTAGGCGCCGGTGTTCAAGGGCGAGAGCGCCCCGTTGCTGAGTTTCCAGACCGTGTTGAGGCTGCTGTCCGTGATGTAGAGGTCACCGTTGGGGGCCTCCGCCACCGACGAGGGATTGCCGAGAAGCACGCTCAGGGCGCTGCCGCCCGCGAGGGCTCCGGCCTCGGTGAGCCGGCCGGCCACGGTTTCGATCGTGCCGTTGCTGACCTTGCGGATGCGGTTGTTGCCCGTATCGGCGATGTAGACGTTGCCCGCGGCGTCCGCGGCCACGGCCCGAGGCCCATTCAGCCTGGCGGCGGTGGCTGCTCCGCCGTCCCCCTCGAAGCCCGGGTTGCCGAACTGACCGGCCACGGTCGTCATGTGGCCCGTGGTGTCGACCTTGCGGACGCGGCTGCCGCTCGATTCGGCGATGTAGAGGTTGCCCGCCGCATCCAAGCTCACGCCCATCGGAGAGCTCAGCGAGAGCGAGGTGGCCGGGCCGAAGTCCCCGAAGTTGAACCCGAGGCCGGTGGTGCCGGCCGCGATCGAGAGGGTGCCGGTGGCCTTGGTGAGCTTGCGGACGGCATTGCTGAACGGCTCGGCGATGTAGAGGTTGCCCTCTGCATCGACCGCCACGTCGTAGGGGTTGCTCGGGGTGGTGGTCACGGTCGTGAGGGTGCCGTTGCTGACCTTGCGGATGCGGTTGTTTTGCCGTTCGGCGATGTAGAGGTCGCCCGCAGCATCCACGGCGATGCCGGAAGGAATGGCCAGGCTGGTGGTGATGGCCGCTCCGCCCTCCCCTGCCGACCCGTACCTGCCGTTGCCGGCCACGGTCGAGATGATGCCGGTGGCCTTGTCGACCTTGCGGATGACGCAGTTGTTCGTGTCGGCGATGTAGAGGTTGCCCTGGGCGTCCAGGGCGATCGCCTCCGGGGCGTCCAGCGCGGCGGCGGTCGCCGCCTTGCCGTCTCCCGTGAACCCGGCGCCGCCGTTGCCGGCCACGGTCGATAGGGTGCCGTCGGGGGAGATCCGGTACACCGCATTCTGATCCGGGGCGGCGGCGTAGAGGTTGCCGGCGGAGTCGAGTGCCGTGTCGGTATAGCGCACCTGCCACTCGGTGGCTGCCACCGTCTTGGGCGCGAGGGCTCCGGCCACCGTCCGGATGGCGTAGGCGGCCGCGAAGGCCTCGCCGGTCGTGATCGGCTGGCCGTTGACCGTCACGGTGATGGGGCCGTTGGTGGCCCCCGCGGGGACCTCGACCTGGAGGCGGGTCGCGGTGGCGGTCTTGATCGTGCCGGCCACCCCGTTGAACTCGATCAGGTTGTTGGTCCGGATCTTGCCGTCGAAGCCCGTCCCCGTCAGGGTGACGAGCGTTCCGGGCGCGCCCTTGCGGGGGGTGAAGTCGCTGATCTCGGGCAGGACCGAGAAGTTGGGCCCGAGGACGCTCAGGTTACCGACCTGCAGGGAGGTCGGTCCCGACGTCGCCCCGGCCGGGACGCTCGTCGTCAGGCCGGTCACGGTTGCGCTCGTGGGGACGGCGGTCTCGCCGTTGAACTTGAGGACGTTGCCGGCGGCGATCGGGCTGAAGCCCGTGCCGCTCACGCTCACGCCCGCGGCGATCTTGGCCTGGGCCGGGGTGAAGGAGGTGACGGAAGGAGCCACGTTGAGCCGGGTCCAGTGGGTCTGGGCGCCGTCTTGGGTCCGCCCGACGTTGGCGATCGGGTCCTGGCCATCCGAGAGGATGCTCTCGACCAGGCCCAGGAGGGCGGCGTGGTCATCTGCCGAAAGGCCGCTGACCGGCTGGTACGCCGGGGTGTCCCCTCCGGTCACGGCGCCGATCAAGGACGAGAAGTCGAAGGCGTCCGGGGCGCCGTTGACGAGCCCCGCCCCGATGGCGAGGGCGGTGGTCGAAGGGCTGATCACCGTGCCGCCGCCGGGAGTGGCGCTGGTGATGCTGGTCCAGCCGGCACTGTACTTGGCGATGGTGCGCACGCGCACGGCATGGCTTCCGGGCTGGTTTGCGTTCAGACCCTTGAGCGCTTCGAGGAAGTAGGTCGCCGTGGGGTCGGCCACGTAGCCGTTGGAGAAGGTGAGGACGAAGTCGCCGTTCGCGTTCGTCAGGGCCGTCGAGACGGTCTGGTTGGTGCCGGTGTTGATCAGCGAGACGGTCGCGCCGCCGGCGACATCCGCCAGGCTGGTCAGCGTCGAGCGCTGGGCGAAGGTCACGCGGCCGGAGAGGGGAGGGGCCGGCTTGCGAACGGCACTGCCCTCGACCACGCCCTGCCCCGGCTGGTTGAGGGTCGGAAGCCCGCTCGGAAAGCGGCAACCGACCATGGTGACCGTGGTGAGGAGAGTCAAGGTGAGACTCAGCTTGCGCATGAAGGTGCTCCTATGGGTGCGAGATGGATCCCGCGAGGGGGATTTCGAGGATCGACAGCTCCAGGCTCTGGGTGGCGGGGGGGCTGCCAGCCACGACGATTTCGGCCGAGCTTGTCGCCAGTGCTTGGTTCGCGGCGTCGTAGGCCTGGGCCTCGAAGCGGTAGGTCGTGTTGCCGTGCAGGTCAGCCAGGGGGACGACCTGGGGCAGGTCGTCCCGGCGGATCGAGGCGCTCGCGCCCGGCACCGCGACCTCCGCACTGTCGTCTCGCCTGAATAGCGCCGTCTCGACGCGGTCCACCCGCTGGACGGCCCCCGAGAGGCGCAGCGTCACGCTCGTCTGGGTCTTGTAGGCCGGGGTCTCGTCCTCCGGCTGATCGGTGGTCCCGGGCTTCACGGCATCGCCGCTCGGTTGATTGGAGATTCCGGGCTTCACGGTGTCGCCGCCGACGGATGGGCAGCCCGTGAGCAGCACCACTCCCGCCAGCGCGATGAGAATGAATCGCGACATGAGGTCTCCTACGCGAGGTACGTGTCTTTGAAATAGTAAGCATAGGGAGAGCGTGGGCGCGATGCTATGCACGATCAATCGATCGGATAGGATTATTTGTTGATGATCGGGGATGCGTCAGGCGTGATCCGGCGTGGCGCCCTCGGTTCGCCAGTTCTGCGGCGACGTTCCGAACGCCTGGCGGAACTGGCGGTGGAAGTAGTTCGGATCGGTATAGCCCAGCTCGGTGGCGATCCGCTGCGCCGACCAGCGGGAGGTGGTCAGTAGGCGCTGGGCCTCGTCCATCTTGTGGCTGAGGATCCATTGCTGAACGGTCTTGCCCGTCTTGAGACGCATGAGGTTGGTGAGGTACGAGGGGGAGTAGCCGGTGGCGGCTGCAACCTCGCGCAGGCCGATGCTCTCGCGGAAGTGGGCCTCCATGAAGTGGAAGGCCATGACCAGCGCCGGCTCGTCCGCGATCGCCTCGGCCACCGGAGGCGGCACACAAGGGCTCAACGCCGGCGCGACAAGCTCGCGCCGGGGCTGTTGCTGGGCACGATGCGCGAGCGCGCGCTCGATCACCTCGTCGAGTTGATGAAAGTCGTGCAGGGGCTTCTGGAGGAAGTCGAAGCTGCGCCCTTCGCGCAGGGCCTCGATCGCATCGCCCATGGAGGCCTCGCCGGTCAGAAAGATGACCTGGACGATGGGGTCCCGGGCCTTCAGGGCCGAGAGAAGGTGCAGGCCGTCGCAGCGGGGCATCTTGAGGTCGGTCACCACGACGTCGAAGGCTTGCTGAGAGGCGATCTCCAGTGCCTCGAGCCCGTCCTGGGCCGCCGAGACCGCGTAGCCCCTCAGGGCGAGCCAGTCGCGCATCGTCAGGCGCAGGTCTTCGTCGTCCTCCACCACCAGGATCCTCGCGCGGTGCCGATCAGGGGCGGTTTCTAACTGCTTCTCCATACGCTATGCTTACCCTGGTTGCCCGCCTGCGTCACGGCGCACCGCTGAAATGGCTTCGCGCGAGGGAAATCGAGGATGATGAACGCTCTGCAACCGGACGGACGCCTTCGCACCGCATTGCGCAGCATCGGAGTCCTGCCCGCCGCTCTCTCTTTCGCCCTCGCTTGCTACGCCGTCCTCATGCTCGTGGCCGCCATCCCGTGGATCGATCGCCCTTTTCCCGGCTTCACGGTCCTCAGGGGGGAGAAGATCGACCTCCAGCTCCCCGATGCCTGGAACGGGGCCAAGGCCGGCCTGCGGCCCATGGACCGGATCCTCGACGTCGATCGGATGCCGCCGGCTTCCAGCCGGGCGCTCTACGACCGTGTCGTGGCCGAGCCCGTCGGGACCCCCCTGACCTATCGGGTCGAGCGCCACACCTGGGACGGCCGCGAGCAGATCCTCACCAGGACCGTCGCCACCCAGCGCTTCAGCCTGCTGGACTGGTGCGCCATCTTCCTGGGCAACTGGGTGGCAGCGATCGCCTATCTCGTCGTGGGCGTCGTCGTCTCCATCCTGAAGCCAGGGAGTCCCGTGGCCCGCGCGCACCTGGCCCTCTGCCTCAGCGGCAGCTTCCACTTCCTGACCCTGTTCGACTCGAGCGCCACCCACGTCTGGCCCAGCCACGTGCCGAGCCTCGTCGCGCTCGGGGTGTTCGGCGCGTGCGGCTTGAACCTGGCCTTGCTGTTCCCGCGCCAGCTGGAGGTGCCGTTGCCCCGGGCCCGGGCGCTCATCCTGCTCTCGGGCGTCCTGGTGGCGGCCTACGGCATCCTGTTCTACCCCAGCGCGCCCCACGCGCAATGGAGCTACCTCTTGCCGTGCGCCTACGCGGGGCTGGGCGGCGTCGCCCTGTTCGTCAACACCACCTGGACGCTGCTGAGCCGCGGCAGCTCGAGCCTGGCGAGGGCGCAGGCCAGGACCCTGGTGTGGGGGGCGTTGCTCGCCATCCTACCCGCCGTGGGCCTTGTCGTCGCCCTGCTCGCGGGCAGCAACGGGGTGCTGTTGAACCTCGGCGCCGTGTCGTGCGCCATGCTGCCGCTTGCGATCGGGGTTGCGATCGTGCGCCACGGCCTGTTCGAGATCGATCTCCTGCTCAGGCCCGCCCTCACCTACGCGCTGATCAGCCTCTTGCTGCTCACGCTCTACTCCTCCGTGCTGGCCCTGCTCGGGGCCCTGATCGGCGAGCGATCGCCTTTCGCCAACATCGCGACCACCGCGATCGTCGCACTGGCCTTCGCCCCGCTGCGCGACCAGACCAAGGCCTGGCTCGACCACACCTTCTTCCGGACGGCCTACGACGCCGAGGCCGTCCGCGCGGAGTTCACGCGGTGCGCGCAGGAGACCCTGACCATCGCGGAGCTCGTGCAGGCGTTCTTCCGCATCCTGGACGAGGCCCTCCACCTCACGTACGGCGCCGCCTTCCGGCAGGTCCCCGAGGCCCCCTTCTGGCGCCTGGAAGGCGCTCTCGGGGCCCTGCCCGGCGAGGCGCCCTCCCCCTTGCCGTTCGACTTTCCCGATGCCGAGACCTTCAGGATCTCGCTCCACGACGAGGTGCTGGGCCTCTTCGTGCTCGGGCCCAGGCGCTCGGGGATCCCCTTCTCCAAGGGCGATCGCGCCCTCATCACCGACCTGGCCCACACCCTGGCCCTGCGGATGGGCCTCTTCGACGCCCTGCGCAAGGAGCAGCACCAGGCCCATCAGATCGAGGCGCTCGAGGCATCCAAGGCGATGCAGGAGCAGTTCCTCAACCTGGTGAGCCACGAGCTGAGGACGCCGGTCAGCGTCATCATGGGGGCGCTCAGCTGCATGAGGCTGGAAGGGCGCTCCGCGGACGATCCCGCTCTCGAGACCTACTTCGGCCGGATCTACCGCAACGCCGAACAGCTCTCCCTGCTGATCAGCGACCTCTTGAACGCGGGGCAGTTGCAAACCGGCCACTTCGCGCTCCACCGGCGCCCCCATGCTTTCCGGGAGCTGGTCGAGAGGGCGATCGAGGACCTCGCCCCGCTGGTCGCGCAGAAGCGCCAGCGCCTCGAGAATCTCGTGCCCGACGGCTGGCCCGACATGGAGGGCGATCCCCAGCGCCTCGGGCAGGTCATTCGCAACCTCCTCGTCAACGCCATCAATCACACGGGCCCGCAGACCTCCATCCGGGTCACGGCCGAGAGAACCCCGGCTCAGATCCGGTGCGAGGTGCTGGACACGGGCCCGGGCATCCCCGAGGAAGAGCAGCCGAAGCTCTTTGGGCGCTTCGTGCGGCTGGAACAGGCGGGAGGACGCGGCGTCGGTCTCGGCCTCTTCATCGCCAAGGCCATCGTCGAGGCCCACGGCGGCGAGATCGGGGTCAGGAGCGAGCCCGGGCGCGGCAGCGCCTTCTGGTTCACCCTCCCGCTCGGGATGGATCGAGCGCTCGCGGCCGCGGGCGATCCGGCATCGGATAAAGCGCTCAAGTAGCCCTGTTCAAGCGAACATGCGGCGGATTAGTAGCGCCGAAGCGAAGGGTATACGCCGCTGGTGAGCAGTAGGGCCCCTGATCGTCGAACCATGCAGGTTCCGGGGGATATCCGTTCACGATGAGGTGATGATGCTCGATTCGAAGAAAGAACGCGTGGCCCTTGCGGGGATTGGCATCCTCGGCGCCGCGGCCTTCGCCATGATCGCGGGCTCGCGCGGCGAACCGGTGAGCGCCATTTGGCTCATCGTCGCCGCCGTCTGCTCGTACGTGCTCGGCTACCGGGTGTACTCCCGGTTTCTGGGCCAGCGGGCCTTCGGGCTGGACGATCAGCGGCGGACGCCGGCCCACAAGCTGGAGAACGGACGGGATTTCGTCCCCACCAATCGCTGGGTCCTTTTCGGCCACCACTTCGCGGCGATCGCGGGCGCCGGCCCCCTCGTGGGCCCCATCCTCGCCGCCCAGTTCGGCTACTTGCCGGGCACCATCTGGATCCTGGTGGGAGCCGTGATGGGGGGCGCGGTGCAGGACTTCATCGTCCTCTTCGGCTCCATGCGGCGCAACGGGAAATCCCTCGGCCAGATGGTCAAGGAGGAGATGGGTCCCTGGGCGGGTTTCACGGCGCTGATCGCGGTGCTGATGATCATGGTCATCATCCTGGCGGTGCTCGCCCTGGTGGTCGTCAAGGCGCTCGCCGAGAGCCCCTGGGGCACCTTCACCATCGCGATGACCATCCCCATCGCCCTTCTGATCGGGTGGTACATGCGGGTGCTGCGGCCCGGCAAGGTCCTGGAAGGAACGGCCATCGGGGTCGTGCTGCTCATGTTCGCGCTGGTCGGAGGCCAGTGGGTGGCCACCAATCCGGTGCTCGCGCCCGTGTTCACCCTCGACGCGAAGACGCTCGCCCTTGCCCTGATCGCATACGGTTTCGCCGCCTCGGTGGTACCCGTCTGGCTCCTACTGGCCCCCCGCGACTACCTGAGCACCTTCGTCAAGATCGGGACCCTCCTGGCCATGGCCGCAGGGATCCTGCTGACGGGCCCCATGCTGGAGATGCCCGCCCTCACGCGCTTCATCGACGGCACGGGCCCCGTCGTGGCCGGCGGCCTCTTCCCGTTCTGCTTCATCACGATCGCCTGCGGGGCCATCTCGGGCTTCCACGCGCTCATCTCGTCCGGCACCACCCCCAAGCTGCTGGATCGGGAGTCCGATGCGCGGATGGTGGGCTACGGCAGCATGGTGATCGAGTCCTTCGTGGCGATCATGGCGCTGGTCGCCGCCACGGCGCTGACGCCCGGCGTCTACTTCGCGGTGAACAGCCCGGCCGCCATCACCGGGGTCACGCCCCAGGCGGTGGCCGCCACGATCTCCGGCTGGGGCTTTCCCCTGGCCGCGCAGCAGATGACCGATCTCGCGAGGCTGGTCGGCGAGCAGAGCCTGTTTTACCGGACGGGCGGCGCTCCAACCTTCGCCCTGGGCATGGCCCAGATGTTCTCCAAGATCATCGGCGGGCACGAGATGATGGCCCTGTGGTACCACTTCGCCATCATGTTCGAGGCCCTGTTCATCCTGACGACGATCGACGCCGGGACCCGGGTCGGGCGGTTCATGCTCCAGGACCTCCTCGGGCACCTCTGGGAGCCCCTGGGCAGGACGAGCTGGTATCCCGGCGTGATCCTGAGCAGCGGGGCCATCGTGGCCGCCTGGGGCTGGTTCCTGTACCAGGGGGTGCTCGATCCGCACGGCGGCATCAACACCCTGTGGCCGCTCTTCGGTCTCTCCAACCAGTTGCTGGCGGGGATCGCCCTGTGCGTCGGGACCACCATCCTCCTGAAGATGGGCAAGGCTCGCTTTGCCTGGGTGACGGTCCTGCCCCTCGCCTGGATCGTCGTGGTCACCGGCGTGGCGGGGCTCCAGAAGCTGCTGAGCCCCGAGCCGACCATCGGCTTTTTGGCTCACAAGGCCATGCTCGCCCTCAAGCTGGCGGCTGGCGGGCTCCCCGCTGACAAGGTGGCGGAAACGTCGGCCCTGATGCGAAACGACACCATCAACGCCGGGCTGACCCTGATGTTCATGGTGATGACGGGCGTGATCCTGCTCATCTCGATGTGGCAATGGTTCTGCATCCTGACCAAGCGGGAGGTCATCCCCTTGCAGGAGAGCCCGGTCGAGTACCGTCCCGAGCTGGCGGCATGAGGCGCGTGCTGCGAGGCCTGTGGGCCTACCTGCGCGAGGTGTCGGGCGAGGCGGAGCTCCACCGGCGGATCACCGGCTGCGGTTGCCACAGCCATGCCGACCGGAGCCGGGCCGTCGAGGCCGCCTTCAAGGAAAAGTACGAAGGCGTTCAACGCTGCTGCTGAGTGGCCCCCCGGAGGCCCGGCGCCGGCATCCTTCAAGGTCTACCTCGCGCCCTCCATGATCGGCGACGCAATGTCGCTTATCATGGAGGGCGCTCAGCGTCGTGGTGCCAAGGAGGCTTCGTTTCATCATGGCCGAGGATCCCATTCTCGAAGTGCTACCGCTGGGGATGCCGTGGCAGACCCCGGATCCCTTCCTGTTCTGCGTCCATCACGACGATGCCTATCCCGCGGGCAATGATCGGCTGGGGCCGGCGGCGTCGCTGCACGGCCGGGACATCGGCCAGGACTTCGCCGGGCGCGATGGCTGGAGCATGTACCACGGCGACGTCGTGCCGGGATTCCCCGGGCACCCTCACCGGGGCTTCGAGACCGTCACGATCGTCTTGAAGGGCTTCGTCGACCACTCGGACTCGCTCGGCGCCACGGCGCGCTTCGGCGAGGGCGACGTGCAGTGGCTGACGGCGGGAAGGGGCGTCGTCCACTCCGAGATGTTTCCGCTGCTCGATCCGCATGGTCCTAACCCGCTCGAGCTCTTCCAGATCTGGCTCAATCTGCCGCGCGCCAGCAAGATGGCCGAGCCGCACTTCAAGATGCTGTGGCGCGAGACCATCCCGACCTCGGTCGCGCTCGACGCGCAGGGCAAGCGGACCGAGGTCCTCCTCATCGCGGGCGAGCTCGGCGATCGCCGCTCGCCGGCTCCGCCGCCGGACTCCTGGGCGGCCCGCGATGAGGCGGACGTCGCGATCTGGTCGATCCGGATGGAGCCGGGGGCGAGGTGGCAGCTACCCGCCGCCGAGCCGGGGGTGAACCGAACGCTTTATTATTTCGGTGGATCGGGGCTTCACGTCTCGGGCATCCCGGTTCCTTCCGCCTCGGGCGTGCGGGTCCGCCCCGATAGCGACCTGGAGCTCATCGCCGGCCCCGACGCGAGTCGCTTGCTCCTGCTTCAGGGGCGAGCGATCGGCGAACCCGTGACGCAGTACGGTCCCTTCGTGGGAACGACCTCCGAAGACATCCAGCAGGCCTACGCCGATTACCGGGCCACCGCCTTCGGGGGCTGGCCCTGGCCGTCGGACGACCCGGTTCATCCCCGGGATGCCGGTCGTTTTGCCCGCTACCCGGAGGGTCGTATCGAGCGGCCGGTCTAAGCAGGTCGGTGTGAAACTAGTTGTTCGCTTGATACCCCGCCCCCGGGTGGGGCGGGGAGGACGCAGGCAGACGTTCGATTCAGGCAATAGGTGCTTAGACGGAAAAACACGAGGCAGGCCGCATGGGTCGGATGGACCAGAGGGGCCGCTGGGGCTATTCCATGAACTCGGAAAAGCGCTTGAGCGTCTGCTCAAGCGCTCCAAGTTGCGGAATCCGCGCCTGGCGCAAGACCTCTTTGCCCTCGAAGTGGACGATGACCACCGGCACCGTGAAGATCGAGAAGCGGCCGGCAAGCTCCGGGAGGTCATCGAGCAGAACGAAGGACATCTCTGCTTCAGGGAATTTCGCGCGGAGGGCCTCGATCTTCGGCCAGACCGCCTCTGCGACGGAGCAGGCCCCGTCGGAGACGTAGAGCACATGCAGCCTTGACTGCGCGATCTCCGCATCGATCTCGCCTGTGCTGTTGAATCGTTTCATCGTCACGTCCAATTCCGTACCGGGTCGTCCTGCTGGCCTCACCCTCTTTCCTCTATCATGCCCATCACCGAGCCTGCTGACCTGCCCCCTTCCGAAAATAAGGCCGGCACAAGCTGGCTTTTAGTGGGCCTGGCTGGGCGAGTTTCGAACTATCATCCGCATGTTGTGAGGATGCTTGCTGTTGTAAGCCCTGCCCACGAACTTGAAGTAGGTCCCACCGGGACAGGAACAAGCGCCCCTTGATGTCGCTGTTTCTCAATACCGACGAGGGTTCGCCTAGTACCAACAGAAAGTGGTTTCAATACCAGTAAAATGTGGTATTATCACCACTATCTAGTGGTAAAAGAGGTGGCGATGATTACCGCGCAGCAGGAGCTCTTCGGCAGTCGGAGGCGTACGGAGGTGTTGATACTCCTAGGGCTTCTTGAAGAGTCGTATCCAAGCGAGCTGGCCACTTTGCTAAAGGCACCGCTTTACTCGGTGCAACGCATCCTATCTGACCTAGAAGGCCAGGGGATCGTCGCCTCGCGCCAACGCGGGCGCACTCGGCTGGTTGCCTTGAACCCTCGGTTCTATGCTGTCGAGGAGCTGCGGGCCTTGTTGGCTCGCCTATCGCGAGGCGAGCCCGAGCTTGATGCGCTTGCAGCCGGCCACCGCACGCGCCCAGTTCAGCGCCGGAAGCTCGTATGACCATCAACGCAAAAACACCGCTGTTCGAGGTCGCGATGGCTGTTTGCTCGGCACTCGAACGCGCAGGGAT
Organism: Pantanalinema sp.; assembly: GCA_036704125.1. Lineage (NCBI taxonomy): Bacteria > Bacillati > Cyanobacteriota > Cyanophyceae > Leptolyngbyales > Leptolyngbyaceae > Pantanalinema > Pantanalinema sp. The sequence goes on from DATNQI010000051.1 coordinate 25,356, forward strand.
CACGGCGGTCCTTACGGGCGGAAGTGCTGCTACCTACTATGCCCCCGAGGCATATCAATCTTCGGACATCGACTTCGTTGCCGTGCGGTTCGGAAACACTCGCGCCCGGGAGGCAGTGGAGCATCAACTAGGCGCAATCGGATTCCGCGTCGACCAGGACTGCTACCGGCACCCGGAGAGCCCCTATCCCATCGAGTTTCCGCCGGGTCCGCTCGCTGTGGGGCGCGAACTCCTAACCGGCTGGCGAACCGTGCAATCCGCCGAGGGGATCTTGCACGTCTTGCATCCCACGGACTCCGTCAAGGATCGGTTAGCAGCCTTCATTCATTGGAATGATCGATCAGGGCTCAGTCAAGCTTTGGCTGTGGCCAAGGCGATTCCCGATGAAATTGATCTCGCGAGCCTCGAGGCTTGGGCGGAAGGGGAAAACGGCCGGGCCAAGTTTGAGGAGTTCCGTGAACGGTTCAATCGTGGTTGACCTGCCCCAGGAGTCGACTGACCTGAACACTGGACCCAGACGAATTAAGTTGCATAAGAAAAAGCCAGTTTGTTGCTTTGTACAACAAACTGGCTTTTCAGTGGGCGTAACTGGATTCGAACCAGTGACTCCTACCGTGTGAAGGTAGTACTCTACCGCTGAGTTATACGCCCAGGGCCTCTTTCGAGGTTTTCCCATTATAACCCAGGCATAACGTAAGTCAAGCCTGCTCGGCGTCTTACTTCGCGACGTCGAAGACGACCCCTTCGTAGTTCTGGCCGCCCACGACGGGGATGCCGGTCATGGTCTTGTTCTTCCACTTGTTCGTGAAGCTGTCCATGCTCATCGTGGTGTGCGGACCGCTGATGCTGTCGTGGATGATCATGCGGTTGGTCGTGTCGTTGTAGCCGACGACCACCACCCAGTGGACGGCGCCGTCGTAGTCGAGGATCACCATGGCCGGGCGGCCCTGGTCGACGAGCGACTTGATGAAGTCGACGGTCCCCTTGCGGTAGGGCTGGACGTTCAGGCCCTTGCTCTTGAGGTAGCTCTGGGCGGTGGCGGGGGTGGTGCCCAGGTTGAAGCGGTTGGATTCGTTGACGGCCTGCTGGTACGAGACGTCGATGCCCCAGTAGTTGAAGAGCACCGCCGAGGCGGCTTGCGCGCAGGTGTTGTCCCGCGAGTTCTGCTGGAAGAAGGGGACGTTGTCGATGACGTGGGCGCCGTTCTGGTAGATGGTGACCTTGTGCTGCTGGTCGGCGCTCTGGACCGTCTGGACCGGCGTTCCCTTGAATTGAACGATCGCGCCGTGCTGGTTGTTGCCGTAGTTGTTGGTCGCGTCGATGCCAGGCGCGGTCACGCCGCAGCCGGTGAGGGCGCCGGCGGCCAGGATGGCGACCAGGGCGGCCGAGAAGAGCTTGGACTGGATCTTGAGGGCCTGGGCGATCTGGTTGGGCTTGACCAGCCCCCCGTCGACCAGGATCTCGCCGATCTGCTTCTTGGTGAGGCGCTGGGCCTCGAGGGCGCCCTTGAGGTCGTCGCGGCTGATGACGTCGGTGGCGACCAGGATCTCGCCGAGCATCAGCTTGACGGCGGTCGCCCCCTTCGCGTGGGCGTCCTGCTGCCAGGTCAGGACCGCGTCCAGCTCGGCGGCGGTGATGACGCCGAAGCGCAAGAGGACCTCGCCCAGCTTCTCGTTGGTGCGCTTCTGCTCCTCGAGGGCGCGGTCGAGCTGGCGGGGCTGGACGCGCTTGGCCTTGAGGAGGATGTCGCCCAGGCGATGGCGCACGCCCTCGGCCGACTCCATCGCGTCGGGGCTGTCGAGATCGGCCTGGTTGGCAAGGACCGCCTTGAGCTCCATCTCCGAGAGCACGCCCAGGCGCAGCAGCGTCTCCCCGAGGCGCTCGTTGGTCTCGCGCTGACTCTCGAGGGCCTGGCTGAGGTCCGAGTGGGAGATGAAGTCGCCGTCGACGAGGACTTCGCCCAGGAGGCGCTTGTTCGGCATCGTCGGTTGAAGCATGGTGGCCATTGGCTCGCTCCTGATCCTTTCCCTTGCTCTGTTGTTATACCCTCGGGATGCCCCGTCCTTGCGCGTTTTTTGCCGATTTATTGCGATCGTGCGAAGTAAAGCCCGCTCGCTCTTCCGTCCTTGCTCGAACCCCAGGCCACCGCGCGCTTCGCGCCGGGGAGCAGGAGGGCCGAGGGGGCCTGGTCATCGGTTTGCCCGAGGGTGAGGGCGATCGCCTCGCCCCAGCGGCCGCCCGTGAAGGTTCGCTCGGCCAGGTTCCAGAACTCGCCCGTTTGCTGGGTGTGCACCATCCAGAGGCCGCCCTGGCCGTCGGAGGTGAGCGCCGGGGTCTCGCAGGGACCGCCCGCGAGCGCCGTCGGGGCGGTCCAGGCGCCCACGGTGCTGCGGCTGCGGACGTACAGCTTCTGGTAAGCCATGTAGGCGAGGGTGATCCTGCCGTCGGGACCGGCGGCAAGCGCCGGCGCGCCCGCCGTCGTGGCGACGGTCTCGCCGCTGCTCCACTCGCCCTTCGCGCTGCGGGTGCGGAAGCGGATGCCGGAGTAGGTCTCGTAGGCGATCGCAAGCCCGCCCGAGGGCAAGGGCGCGATCGAGGGGAAGTTGCCGTCCTGGTCGTCCTTGATCTCGGCGCTCAGCGCCTCGGGGGCGCTCCAGGCCTGGCCGTCGGTCGAGGTCGCCTCGTACACGGCGTAGCGCGCGTCGCGGTTGGAGCCGAAGAAGAGGTGGAGTTCGCCCGAGGCGTCCTCGCAAAGGGCGGGGGCCTCGTCGCTCAGGGGGCCCTTGGCCACCGCGACCGGGGGCGTCCAGCGATCGCCGTCGGGCGAGGCGGTGAAGTAGACGTGGCGATCGCCCAGCTTGTCGGTGGCGTAGGCGATGGCGTAGCCGCCGGCCTTGCGCGCCACGAGGCAGGGCTCAAAGCCGTGCGGGGCGACCTTGACCGAGGTCCAGCCCGAGGCGACCTGCGGCGTCGCGCCGTCGAGGGGCGCGCCCTGCATGCCGTTCGCGCCGCACCCGGTGAGGGCGGCAGCGGCGATCAAGGTTGCGAGGCTTCGGGCCATGCGGCGTCTCCGTTCAGGGTGATTCCTGGGAGTTATCGGGAAAGGAGGGAAAAACTGACCCAAGTATAGGTTAATCTTGGGTGAAGCTGAAGAAGCGGGCAGGGCCCGGGAAGGGGAGGCGCGCATGGGAAATGATGAGACCGTCGGCGGCGCGGGGGAGGACGCCGCGATCGCCGCGATCGCCCGGGTGGTCGGGCCCCACGTCCTGCCCCGAGGGTGGGTCGGCATCGGCGACGACGCCGCCGTGACCGAGGTGTCCACGGGCCTGGCGGCCCTCACCACCACCGATCTGCTCGTCGAGGGGGTGCACTTTCGCCGCTCGACCACGCCGGCCTGGGATCTGGGCTGGAAGGCCATGGCGGTCAACGTCTCGGACATCGCCGGCATGGGCGGGGTCCCCCGCTGGGCGACGGTGTCGCTGGCGCTCTCTCCCGAGGTCCCCCTGGAGTGGGTCGAGGCCTTCTACCGCGGTGCCCGGGCGCTCTGCGAGCGCTACGGCCTGTTCATCGTCGGCGGGGACACCGTGCGCTCGAGCGACGGCGTCACGATCGCCGTGACGGTGGTCGGAGAGGCGCAGCGTCCCCTCCTGCGGACCACCGCCGAGGACGGCGATGCCGTGATCGTGACCGGCCCGGTGGGGGTGTCGGCGGCGGGGCTGTGGGCCCTGGAGCATCCCGAGCGCTCCGAGGTCCTGCCCTTCGCGGCGCGCGAGGCGCTCTTCGCCGCACACCGGCGCCCGGACCCCCAGGTGGAGGTCGGGCGGGCCCTCTCGGCCCTGGGGGATCGCATCGCCCTGATGGACAACAGCGACGGGCTGGCGCGCTCGGTCCTGTGGCTGGCGGGCGCGAACGGCCTGCACCTGGAGCTTGTGGCCGAGGCCATCCCCCTGAGCCCCGAGACCCGCTCGGCGGCAAGCGCGGCGGGGGTCAGCCCCCTGGACTGGGGCCTGTACGGGGGCGAGGACTACAACCTGGTCCTCACCTGCTCCCAGGCGAGCGTCAGCGCGGTGCTCGAGGCGATCGCCTCGAGCAAGAGCGCGGGGACGGTGGTGGGCCGTTGCCGCGCCGCAGAGGCCGGAGCGAGCCTGAAGGACGCGTTGGGCCGCATCGTGCGCCTCGAGCCGAGGCGCACGTTCCAGCACTTCGGCTGAGCTAGGGCTTGGAGAGGTTGCTGAAGCGCACCCTCAGGAGGCACTCGGCGGAGTTGTTGAGCTGCTCGGCGACGATGTACATCTCGAGCTGCTTGAGCACCATCTCGAGACTGAGCGACGGCTCGTAGTAGGTCCGCTGCATGAGGATCTCGTCGTTGCGTTGCACTTCTGCTTCGATCATCGCCGCGCTCCTTTATCGTGAAGAGGGGGATTGGCGGGAAATACGGATCGTTTCGTGACGATTTGTAACGAGTCGATGGTAAGCCTCCGCGTGCTCGGGCCCTATGGGCGGGAATGCCAAGGATCGGGCGAGCGGTATGGTGAATTTGAACAACCCTTGCTTGGATGCGCCTGATGGCGCGCTTTCGGGCTTTCGCTAAGTGCGTGCTACAATGGCGTGTTGCCCGTGGCGTGCCTTTGCGGCCGCGCCCGCACGTCGTTCCATCTTCTCCCGACGTAAGGAGTCTCCATGTCAGATAAGTCGAAGGCCCTCGAGCTGGCGCTCGCCGGAATCGAGAAGCAGTTTGGCAAAGGCGCCATCATGAAGCTGGGGGACAGCGCGCGGATGAGGGTCGAGTGCGTCCCGACCGGCATCTTGCCCCTGGACGTCGCGCTCGGGGTGGGCGGCCTGCCCAAGGGCCGCGTCGTCGAGATCTACGGTCCCGAGTCGGGCGGCAAGACGACCGTGAGCCTCACGGTCGTCGCCCAGGTCCAGAAGGCGGGCGGGATCGCGGCCTTCATCGACGCCGAGCACGCCCTGGATCCCCAGTACGCCCGTCGTCTCGGGGTGGACATCGACAACCTTCTGGTCTCGCAGCCCGACACGGGCGAGCAGGCGCTCGAGATCGCCGACGCCCTGGTCAAGTCGTGCGCGGTCGACATCATCGTCGTGGACTCGGTGGCGGCCCTGGTGCCCAAGGCCGAGATCGAGGGCGAGATGGGCGACAGCCACGTGGGCCTCCAGGCCCGCCTGATGAGCCAGGCCCTGCGCAAGCTGACGTCCAGCATCGGCAAGAGCAACTCCGTCGTCATCTTCATCAACCAGCTGCGCGAGAAGATCGGCGTCATGTTCGGCAACCCCGAGGTGACCACCGGCGGCCGCGCCCTGCGCTTCTACTCGAGCGTGCGCATCGAGGTGCGCCGCATCGAGACCCTCAAGAAGGACGGCGTCGAGATCGGCAACCGGGTCAAGGCCAAGGTCGTCAAGAACAAGGTCAGCCCCCCCTTCCGGGTCGGCGAGTTCGACCTGATGTTCGGCGAGGGCGTCAGCCGCGAGGGCTGCGTGCTGGACATGGCCGTCGAGCACGAGATCGTCAAGAAGAGCGGCTCGTGGTTCAGCTACGGCGAC
>DATNQI010000052.1 GCA_036704125.1 Pantanalinema sp.
GAAAGCGTCGTGCTCTACAAGTTTCTGGTGATTAGGCGGCTTGGTCCCACCCGTTCCCATCCCGAACACGGTCGTGAAACGAGCCAGCAGCGAAAATACTTGGCGGGTGACTGCCCGGGAAGATAGCCCATCGCCAGATTAATCAAAGCCTGTGCTAGCCGCAGGCGCTGCCTGTGCTAGCCGCAGGCGCTGCCCTCGAGGCGCCTCCCCCGAATGGGTCGAGGCGCCTCGGGCTTTTTGCGCCTGAGCCTTGAGGGCCGTGCTACGATCTTGCCATGAACGCCTGCGGCTCATGCGGCAGGAGAGTGGGAAGGAGGCCTGGATTGGAACATGCCGCCTTACGGGTCCCCTTGCAGGACCAGCGAGTCGCCCTGTGCCGGCACACGCCGGCGGACCTTCCCTGCTTCCTGGAGTGGCACTCCGATCCAGAGCTTGCTCGCCTGACCCGCCACGACCAGACCCCCCTCAAGCGCGAGCAGATTGCCACCTATTTCGAGACGATCGTACTGCCTAGCTCGGCTCAGGGCATGTGCTTCGGGATCGAGGCCACCGACGCCACGCCGCATCGCCTCATCGGTACCTGTTCGCTGACGGATCTCGCGCGCGAGACCGGCACCCTGCGGATCCTCATCGGGCCCCACGACTGCTGGGGCAAAGGGTACGGCACCGAGGCGGTCCGCCTACTGGTCGCCTATGGCTTCGAGCGCCTCAAGCTGCGCGAGATCGTGCTCGGGGTGTTCGACTTCAACGTTCGCGCCATTCGATCCTACGAGAAGGTCGGCTTCCGGCACGCCTCGACGATACGCCTCAGCAGGCCAATCGGCAGCCCTCCTGCCCATGAGTACCTGATGACCATCACGCCCGCCACCATCCGACGCACGAATCACGAGAGGTCCCTTTGAGCTTCGATCGCGCCGCCTATCATGCCCTCCTCGAGACGTGCTGGCTCGGCCAGGCCCTCGACCACCATCCCGAAATCGACTCGACCAGCGCCCACCTCAAGCGCGAAGCCCGTAACGGCTCCGCGCTCGAGGTGGGCCTGGCCGTGCTGGCCGACTCGCAGAGCGCCGGCTACGGCCAGCACGGGCGCAAATGGAGCTCGCAGGAGCAAAGCGGCCTCTACGTCTCGATCTGGCTGCCCGCCCACTATGCTCAGAGCCCCCTCACGCTGCTGGCGGGCGTCGCGACGGTCGAGGCGCTCCGGGCGCTGAGCGACCACGAGGGCATCGGCCTCAAATGGGTGAACGACCTGGTGGCCGAGCGCCGGAAACTGGGCGGCATCCTGGCGGAGATGGTCGGGGGACCGGCCACCCCCGGCGTTCGCCATGGCCTCATCCTCGGCATCGGCCTCAACCTGGCGGCCCAGGAGGCCCTGCCCGAGGCGATCGCCCTGGCCGATCTGGCTCCGGTCCCTTCCCGCGAGCAGCTCCTCGCTTCGATCGCCAATCGCCTGGAGCACTGGCTCGACCGGGTGAAAGCCGAGGGCGAGGAGGTCCTCTGCGAGCGCTGGCGCGCCTACTCGGTCACCCTCGGGCAGCACGTCCGCGCGCAGCTTCACGCGGAGACGATCGAAGGCCTCGCCGAGGACATCACCCGCACGGGGGCTCTGCGCATCAGGTGCGCGGACGGGACGCTGCGCGAGATCGCCAGCGGCAGCGTGCGGCTGGCGGACGGTCGCTATTGCTAGGGGCAAACCTGTGACGGATCGCATAGTGGCGCTCGAACGCCGAGCCTACACTGGAGATCGGTTTTTCCCTAGCAGAGAGGTGTTGCGCGTGTTAGCGATCCAGGCCATTGATATCGAGCGCTCGGACGACAAGGCCTACTGCGGGACGCTGGATTACCAGACGGTCTACCGCTCGGGCGTTCTGCTCTGGACCGTCGAGTGGCGCCAGACCCCCGAGGTGGTCGTCGAGTTCTTCCCGGGAGAGTCCTTCGAGGACGCCGAGCTGGTGCGCGATCACCAGACCCTCTTGATCCGCAGCCTCCTCGACACGCTCACCGAGCGCATGGGCCGAGAGACCCTCTTCACCTGAAAACCAACGGCCCAGTGCCCGCCACCGACTCATTGGGCAGAAGCGCCAAAAAGCTTCAGCACAAGCAACCCTCTAGCAAAGCGTCGAGTTGGGTATAAGGGGCGTACGGCCAGGTTGGCCGGAAGGGAATCGCGCCACACACCATCCATCGCTGCAACGTGCAGAGAGGAGGACGGCCATGCGGTTACACTTCCTGGGCGCCGCCCAAACCGTCACGGGATCCGCCTACCTGCTTGAAACCAACAAGCAGCGGTTCCTGATCGACGCGGGCCTCTCGCAAGGCAGCTCCCACTCGCACGAGCTCAACGCCCGGGCCCTGCCCTTCCACCCCCGCCACCTGGACGGCATCATCCTGACGCACGCCCACGCGGACCACAGCGGCCTCATCCCTCGCCTGGTCGCAGAGGGCTTCCGCGGCCCCATCTACGCGACGCCGCCGACCATCGACCTCTGCCGCATCATCCTGCCCGACGCCGGCACGATCCAGGAAGAGGACGCCAGGTCCGAGAACAAGTGGCGCCGAAAGCACGGCAAGAGCCTGCTCACCCCTCTCTACACCAAGCAGCAGGCCGAGCATGCCCTCAAGTACTTCGAGCGCCTGCCCTACCTGAAGCGCACCACCCTGGGACGCAACATCCGGCTGACCCTGCACGACGCGGGCCACATCCTGGGCTCGTCGATCGTCGAGCTCGAGGTCGAGGGGTCGCGCCTGGTCTTCACCGGGGACCTGGGCAACGTCAACAACCAGCTGCTGCGCAACCCCGCCACCCTTGCGCATGCCGACTACCTGATCACCGAGTCGACCTACGGCAATCGCTCGCACGGCCGCATCAGCGATCGCGTCGCCAAGCTCAAGGAGGTCATCCTCGGCGCCCGGGGGCCCGTCATCGTCCCTGCGTTCGCGGTCGAGCGCACGCAGGAGCTGCTCTTTGACCTGCACCGCCTCATCGCCCAGGGCGAGATCCCGCCCTTGCCCATCTACGTGGACAGCCCCATGGCCGTCTCGGCCACGGCCCTCTTCGAGAAGCACCCCAACTGCCTGGCACCCGAGATCCAGGCCATGTTCCGCGCGCGCTCGCCCTTCGAGATGCCGAACATCCACTTCATCCGCGAGGCGGAGGCCTCGGCCCGCCTCAACAAGATGAACGAGCCCTCCATCATCATCTCGGCGAGCGGCATGTGTGAGGGGGGCCGCATCCGGCACCACCTCTACCACCACCTGGCCCAGGAGGAGACGACGGTGCTCTTCGTCGGTTACCAGGCCGAGCGAACCCTCGGCCGGCGTATCCGGGACGGCGCCCCGCACGTCACCCTCTTCAACGAGACGATCCCGGTGCGCGCCCGGGTGGTCGCGATTGACGCCTACTCGGCTCACGCCGACGCCAACGGCCTGATGGACTGGATCGGCGCCTTCCAGGAGGCTCCGGCCCTGACCTTCATCACCCACGGGGAGCTGGCCGCTTCCGAAGCGCTGGCCGAGCGCCTGGCCGAGGAGCACGGCCTGATCTCCGTCATCCCCGCCCCGGGCGAGGCCTACGAGCTGATGCCCGCCTCCTCGAGCCTCTCGACCCTGCGCCTGCGCGAGGAAACCGCCTAGCCCCGATGTGTCAGGCTCCTCTGTGCTACGATAGGGGCCGGAGGAGCCTTAGATTGCCGAAGCAGAAATCCCTCCTGCGACCGAGCTTGCAGACGCGCCTCACCGTGGTCTTCCTCACGATGACGAGCATCCTGCTCGCCGCGTCCATCGGGATCTTCTACAACCGGGCGAGCCACGTCTTCCGCCAAGAGCTCCGCGGCCGCCTGATGTCACTGGCGAGCACGGTGGCCGTCCAGATCGATGCTCCCGACCACACCCGCATCGGCCAAGAGGGCGACCCGACCTACCAAAAGGTACGGGAGCTCCTCCTGCGCGTCATGAGCGTCAACCCGAACGTCCGCTACATCTACTCCATGAAGGTCGACGGCAAGGGAACCTGGCGCTTCGTGGTGGACTCGACCGCTCCGGAAGACGAAGCCCACTCCGACTTCGGCGAGCCCTACACCGGTACGGGCACCGAGAGCATGTTCGCCGCCGCCGTGGCTCCTTCGGCCGATCAAGAGTTCACCGTCGACCAGTACGGCACCTGGCTCTCGGGCTTCGCCCCCATCCGCGACGCGAACGGCAAAGCCGTCGCCATCCTCGGCGTGGACATGAGTGCCACCGAGGTGCTCAACGAAGAGCGCAAGCTCGTCTGGATCGCGCTCGTCATCCTGCTCGCGGGCCTCGCCTTCGCGCTGGGGATCAGCGTCTGGCTCGCCCGCATCCTCTCCAAGCCCATCTCTCAGCTGGCCGAGGGTACCCGCAAGGTCTCAGAAGGGGACCTTACGATCCGCGTCCCGGCCGCACGCAGCGACGAACTGGGCGATCTCGCCCGCTCCTTCAACGCCATGACCCAGGCGATCGCCCAGCACCGCGACGAGCTCAAGGAAAACGAGCGAATGATCCAGGAGCTCGCCACCGCCCGCAAGATCCAGCAGGCCATGCTCCCCACCGAGGCCCCCAGCGACGGGGCCCTCAACATCGACTTCTACCTCGAGACCTCCACCGAGGTCGGAGGCGACTACTTCGACTTCCTCCCCGTCGAAAAGAACAAGCTCGCCCTGGTCATCGGGGACGTCACCGGCCACGGAGTGCCCGCCGCCCTCCTCATGGCCGTCATCAAGAGCTGCCTCCACACCCAGGTCCTCACCGACTTCCGCGTCCCCAACGTCATGGGCATCGCCAACAACATCCTCCACCAGGGCAGCTTCGAGCGCCGCTTCATGACCTTCTTCTACTCGCTCCTCGACACCGAGACCGGCCGACTCGCCTACGCCAACGCCGGTCACCCCTACCCCTTCCACTACCGCAGCGCCCAGCGCACCGTCGAGATGCTCGAGATGGCCTCCTATCCGCTGGGGGTGCGCGCAAGCATGCCCATCCAGGAGCAAGAGGTCACCCTCGACCCCGGCGACGTACTCGTCTTCTACTCCGACGGCATCATCGAGGCCAAGAACGCTCACGGCGAGGAGTTCGGCTTCGAGCGCATGGAGAAGCTCATCCTCGACCACGGCGATCTCAGCGCCGGTGCCCTCAAGGAAAAGCTGCTCGCCTCCTGGCGCAAGTACGTCTACGACGGCACGCAGCCTCTCGACTACCAGGCCGTCAAGGCCGACCGCGCCGACGACGACATCACCATCGTAGTCGTCAAGTACGCCCCCGCAATCGCCTCACTGGAAATCTAACCCCCCAAGGAGCCCCATGTCCCGGCCTACCCTGCTGCGCCCCAGTCTGCAGACCCGCCTCGCCCTCATCTTCCTCGCGATGACCGCCACTCTGCTGGCGGGGACCCTCGGAATCTTCTACGCCCAGACAAGCAACGTCTTCCGCCAGCAGCTCCGTGAGCAGCTCAAGGCGCTCGCCGGTACCGCCGCGCTCATGGTCGATGTCGACGCGCACCAGCGCGCCCGATCCGAGGGCGATCCCTTCTACCAGCGCTTCCATGGGCTCTTGCGCCGGATGAAGGAAGCCAATCCTGGCATCGGCTACATCTACACCATGCGCCAGGATGCGAGCGGAAGGTGGCACTACCTCATCGATTCGGCAAAGCCTGGTGAGCCCGGTCACTCGGCCTTCGACCAGCCCTACGACGGCACCGGCTATCGGACCATGGACCGCGCCCTCACGCACCCCGCCGCCGATCGCAAGTTCTCCACCGACACCTTCGGCACCTGGCTATCGGGCTTCGCCCCCATCCGCGACGCGAGCGGCAAGACCGTCGCCATCGTGGGCGTCGACATGAGCGCCGCAGACGTCCTGCACGAAGAGCGCCGCCTGCTCGAAACCGCGCTTGCCATCTTCATTGCCGGCCTGGCCTTCGCGCTGGGGACCAGCGTCTGGCTCGCCCGCATCCTCTCCAAGCCCATCGCGCAGCTGGCCGAAGGCACCCGCAAGGTCTCCGAGGGCGACCTCTCGATCCGCGTCCCGGCCGCCCGCAGCGACGAGCTGGGCGATCTCGCCCGCTCCTTCAACGCCATGACCCAGGCGATCGAGACCCACCGCGACGAGCTCAAGGAGAGCGAGCGCATGACCCAGGAACTCGCCACCGCCCGCAAGATCCAGCAGGCCATGCTCCCCGCCGAGGCCCCCAGCGACGAGGCCGTCAACATCGACTTCTACCTGGAGACCTCCACCGAGGTCGGGGGCGACTACTTCGACTTCCTGCCCCTCGGCGACAACAAGCTCGCCCTGGTCATCGGTGACGTCACCGGCCACGGCGTGCCTGCCGCCCTGCTCATGGCCGTCATCAAGAGCTGCCTCCACACCCAGGTCCTGACCGACTTCAGGGTCCCCAACGTCATGGGCATCGCCAACAGCATCCTCCACCAGAGCAGCTTCGAGCGCCGCTTCATGACCTTCTTTTACTCCCTTCTCGACACCGAGACCGGCCGCCTCGCCTACGCCAACGCCGGCCACCCCTACCCCTTCCACTACCGCAGCGCCCAGCGCACGGTCGAGATGCTCGAGATGGCCTCCTACCCTCTCGGCGTCCGGCCCACCCTGCGCGTGAAGGAGCAGGAGGTCACCCTCGAGCCCGGCGACGTGCTCGTTTTCTACTCCGACGGCATCATCGAGGCCCAGAACGCCCGCGGCGAGGAGTTCGGCTTCGAGCGAATGGAGAAGCTCATCCTCGAGAACGGCCACCTCAGCGCCGAAATCCTCAAGGAAAGGCTGCTCGAGACGTGGCAGCACCACGTCTACGACGGCACGCGCCCCCTCGACTACCATGCCATCAAGGCTGCTCAGGCCGACGACGACGTCACCATCGTGGTCGTCAAGTACGCGCCGCTCGCCCCCCTGTGCTAGGATGAGGGCCGGAGGAAAGTCATGAAGCGGATTTCCTTGCTGCGTCCCAGTCTCCAGACCCGCCTCGCCCTCGTCTTCCTGGGCACGACCGCCCTGCTGATGGGAGGCACCCTCGGGATCTTCTACGCGCAGGCGAGCAACGTCCTACGCCAGCAGCTCCGCGCGGAGCTCAGGGCCCTCGCCGGCACCGCCGCCAACCTGGTCGACGTCGACGCGCACCAGCGCGTCAAGGCCGAGGGCGACCCTGCCTACCAGCACTTCCATCATTTCTTCCGCCGGATCACCGAGGCCAACCCGGGCATCGGGACCATGTACACCATGCGACAGGACAAGAACGGCACCTGGCGCTTCATGGTCGACTCGGCCAGCCCCGGCGATCCCAGCCGGGCCTCGTTCAACGAGGCGTACACCGGCACCGGCAGCGACACCATGGACCGCGCGCTGGCACGTCCATCCGCCGACCGCACGTTCTCCACCGATGCCTTCGGCACCTGGCTCTCGGGCTTCGCCCCCCTCCGCGACGCGAGCGGCAAGACCGTCGCCATCGTGGGGGTGGACATGAGCGCCGCCGATGTGCTCAACGAAGAGCGCAAGCTCGTCTGGATCGCGCTGGTCATCCTGCTCGTGGGCCTGGCCTTCGCGCTGGGCATCAGCGCCTGGCTCGCCCGCATCCTGACCAGGCCCATCGCGCAGCTGGCCGAGGGCACCCGACAGGTCTCCGAGGGGGACCTCACGATCCGCGTCCCGGCCACCCGCAGCGACGAGCTGGGGGATCTCGCCCGCTCCTTCAACGCCATGACCCAGGCGATCGCCCGCCACCGCGACGAGCTCAAGGAAAACGAGCGAATGATCCAGGAGCTCGCCACCGCCCGCAAGATCCAGCAGGCCATGCTTCCCGCCGAGGCCCCCAGCGACGAGGCCCTCAACATCGACTTCTACCTGGAGACCTCCACCGAGGTCGGAGGAGACTACTTCGACTTCCTGAGCGTCGAGCAGAACAAGCTCGCGCTGGTCATCGGCGACGTGACCGGCCACGGCGTGCCCGCCGCCCTGCTCATGGCCGTCATCAAGAGCTGCCTCCACACCCAGGTCCTGACCGACTTCAGGGTCCCCAACGTCATGGGCATCGCCAACAGCATCCTCCACCAGAGCAGCTTCGAGCGCCGCTTCATGACCTTCTTCTACTCGCTCCTCGACACCGAGACCGGCCGCCTCGCCTACGCCAACGCCGGCCACCCCTACCCCTTCCTCTACCGCAGCGCCGAGCGCACGGTCGAGATGCTCGAGATGGCCTCCTACCCCCTCGGCGTCCGGCCCACCCTGCGCGTGAAGGAGCAGGAGGTCACCCTCGAGCCCGGCGACGTGCTCGTCTTCTACTCCGACGGCATCATCGAGGCCCAGAACGCCCACGGCGAGGAGTTCGGCTTCGAGCGAATGGAGAGGCTCATCCAGCTCCACGGCCACCTCAGCGCCGAGGCCCTCAAGGAGAAGCTGCTCAAGACGTGGCAGCAGCACGTCTACGAGGGCACCCGCCCCCTCGACTTCCAGGCGATCAAATCGGACCGGGCGGACGACGACATCACCATCGTGGTCGTCAAGTACGCGCCGGCCCGGAGGTTCGTGGAGGCCTAGAGCTCAGGGCTTCTTCGCACCCAGCTTGAGGGGCTTCTCGCAGTTGAAGCAGGGGAAGTTCGTCACCTGCTGGAGGATCTGGTTGACCTCTCCGCAGCTGGGGCACTTGATCTGGCGCGTCTTGGCGCCGATCCCCGTGTAGATCCTGAAGGCGCCGTAGCCCACCAGGAAGAGGGCCATCAGGGTCATGGTGACGCCCGCCTGGCGCAGGAACTCGTTGCCCAGCCCGAAGCCCAGCCCCAGGACGCCGAGCCCGAGCACGAGGGTGACGACCCCGCCGGAGACGCGGCCGACGCCGGGGCTGACGAGATCGAAGCGGGTCTTGGGTTCGTCGGAGTTGGCCACGAATGTTCCTCGAAGGTCGGTGGGGATCGATCCTCGTATTCCCTCGTCCGATCCGTTTTAATCGGGTCGCGTCCGGTATGATGGGAGGAGCGAAGGGCCTATAATAGAACCTTTGTCGCCCATGTCTCGTCTTGGAATTGCCCAGGCCCCAGAGCACCAGCCTCGAAAGGAGTCCCATGTTCCGCTTGATCGCCTTGATCCAGACCGGCGGGTGGATGATCATCCCCATCCTCCTGGCCTCGATCGTCACCGTCGCCTTGATCTTCGAGTGCGCATGGATGCTCGGCAAGTCCCGCAAGCGCTTCGAGGCGTTCCTCATGAACCCCCAGGGCTTCCAGCCCATCCATCCCGGCGAGCGCCCCGACCCCGTCTCGACCCTCATCGCCTACCGCCTCGCCAACCCCAAGTCGAGCGCCGAGGAGGTCCGCGCCTACGGCGAGGTGGCCTTTGGCCCCGTCGATCGCAAGGTGGGCTGGCTCCAGGTGATCGCCGCGATCGCCCCTCTGCTCGGCTTGCTGGGCACCGTCTCGGGCATGATCCAGAACTTCGGCCTGGTCGCCTCGACCCGCCCGACCAACCCCCTGGCCCAGCTCTCGGCGGGCATCTCGGAGGCGCTGGTCGCCACCGCGGGCGGTCTGGTCGTCGCCATCATCGCGGCCATCGGCCATCACTGGCTCTCGAACCGGGTGGACGCCCTCATGCTGAGCGCCCAGGGCGCCGTGACCGACCACGAGCCGGATCGCGGCCCCAAGCCCCGCCGCGGCATCGAGGAGGCCAACTTTGGCTCGTAGCATGCGCCGGCGTCGAAAGGCGACCACCTTCGAGGTGGTGCCCATGATCGACGTGTTCATGATCATCACCCTCTTCCTGATGGTGATGGCCTTCCTGCCGCAGATCTCGGACTCGCTCCAGGCCGAGCTGCCCTCGAGCCAGACCGCCGAGAAGAGCCCCCCCTCGATGGTGGTGCAGCTGACCAAGGACGGGGCGATCCGCTTCCAGGACCAGGTCGTCGAGCCCGCCACCCTGCAGGCCAAGCTCAAGGAGGCCGTCACGGCCAAGCCCGACACCGCCGTCATCATCGCGGCGGACAAGAGCATCGCCTACGAGAAGGTCGTCACCCTCATCGACCAGCTCAAGACCAGCGGCATCAAGCGCCTGGCGCTCGCCACCGCCCCCCAGGGGCAGTAGCCTCGACGCGCGAGGGGCCGGGACGGTACTGCCGTCCCGGCCCCTCGCGCGTGTCACCCTACTCGGCGCTGAGGGGGGTGAGCTTCACGTCCTTGTAGGCGACGTAGTTGCCGTTGGAGACCAGGGCCATGCCGTGCTTCACGTCCTTGATGAAGGTCGGGTCCTGGATCAGGGTCTGGAACTCGTCGTTGAGCCAGAGCTTGAGGGTGCCGGCCTTGGTGTCGACCTCGGTCTTGAAGGCGATGGGCTCGTTGACGGCCAGCGATCCGGTGGCCATCAGGTCGAACTTGCGGTAGACCTCGGCGTTCCACTCGTCGCCGGGCGTCAGGCCGTCCACGAACCATACCTCGTAGAGGTTGTTGACCCGCTCCACGATGGCGTAGTGGGTGGTGTCGAGGTAGTAGGGGATGATCGCGACCACCCCGGCGGGCGCCCCGGCGATGATCGAGGCGCTGGCCGTGACGGGCCGGTAGGCGAAGGCCGTCGCCTCGATCCGGTACTTGCTGGGGGCCTGGCCGTCGGCCATGCCGAAGCCGTCGCCCTTGTAGCGCTGCATCATGAGGGTGGCGGTGGAGACCTGCTGCTGCTGGCGGTACGCGCCGTCGATGGCCGCCCAGCGCCCGGCGGCCCAGCGGGTCGAGAAGCGCTGGTCTCCCGTGGTCGGGTCCTCGAAGACCGGGGCGGTGCCGCCGCTGAAGTCGAGGGTGGTGGTCCTGGAAACGAAGGGCTCGGTCCGCAAGGGTGCCGGCCTGGGCTTGGTGTCCTTGCCGGGGTTGTTCGGCGCCACCATGCAGCCGATCAGGCCGATGCACACCGCCCCGACGGCGACCGCCAGACCCCGGGGCATCCGAGAGTGTCCTGCCATGATCGTCCTCCTATTCCGACTGAGGAACGTGGAAGTAGATCCCCCATCCCTCGCTTCGTAAGCGGACGGGGCGATTCGGACCCATGGTAGGCGCGTCGATGGCTCGGCCGTGAGTGCAGGCCGCCCAAGAATCGGCTGTTGTAACTAGCGAGCGGGAATTGCGGCCCGGATACTGCCGACCGTCTCTGCGCGGCGGTTCTTGACCTCGACGACGGCCAAAGGCGCGATCGCCTCGGCCTTCGGGTCAAGCACCCCCTGCCGCGCGAGCATGGCGACCACCACCGGGGGGATCGCCCGGCGGTTGCCGTCGGCGATCTTCACGGCCCAGCCGAGGCCCGTCACGCGGTCGGCCCCCGCGTGGATCGCCTCGGCCCCGGCCTTGGCCACCAAACGGCCGTTCGCGGCCTCCATCAGCTGGGTGTCGAAGCGCCCGGGGCCCGCCACCAGGCCGGGATGGCGGGCCATGGCCTCGGCGATGGGGGAAAGCGAGGGGTCGCGCACCAGGCGCGAGAAGGCGATCGCCAGGGACGGGAGCGGCAGGCGCCAGGCGGGCACCCCGCAGCCGTCGACGCCGGCCGTGAGCGAGGCCGGCTCAAGGCCCGCGATCGCGGCGAGCGCATGCCGGATCGCCACCTGCAGGGGATGATCCAGGCGATCGTAGGTCGCGAGGTCCCAGCCCTGGTCCGCGCACAGGGCGAGCATGGCCGCGTGCTTGCCCGAGCAGTTGTTGTGCAGGGCGGTCGGGGCCTCGCCCCGGCACAGCATGGCCTCGGCCGTCGGCTCGTGCAGGGGCGGGTGGGCCCCGCAGCGCAGCATGTCGCTCGACACCCCGGCCTTGTCGAGGATGGAGCGCGTGAGCGCCACCTGCTCGGGGGTCGCGCTGTGGGAGCTCACCGCGATCGCAAGCTCCGCCTCGCTCAGGCCGAGCCGGCTCGCCGCCCCGGACGTCACGAGCGGAATGGCCTGGAAAGGCTTGAGCGCCGAGCGCACGAAGACCGTGCCGGGCTCGCCGTGGGCCTCAAGCACCTTGCCCCCGGCGTCCACCAGCACCGCCCAGCCGTCGTGCCAGCTCTCCTCCCAGTCGCCCCGCGTCACCCGTGCTAAGCGAGCGAATCTCTCCGTCACCGGCTATTCCCCCCGTCGTGGTCCACAAGTCGAGCGAAGGTCATTGCACCGCTCCTCCCGCCTGGATCAGTCCCGCTCCGAACATCGCATCGAGCCCCGCCGGCGCCATGTCCATGGCACTCTTGCGCAAGGCCGTCATCACCTGGGCCGGCCCCCAGTCGGGGTGGGCGCTGAGCATCAGGGCCACCACCCCCGACACCAGGGGGGCTGCCATGGAGGTGCCGCTCGCGTAGCCGTAGGGGTAGTCGTAAACCTTGTCGGGGCTGCGGAAGCGCTGCGGCAGGGTCGAGAGGATGTCCACCCCCGGGGCCGCGATGGTGACGAAGGGGTTGAAGTTGGAGAACTCGGCCCGCGAGTAGACGTCGGCGCCGTTCGCGTCCTTGTCCCTCCGGATGGCGGCCACCGAGATCACCCCGTCGATCGCCCCCGGGTAGCTCAGGGGGTTGCCGCTCAGGGCCTCGTTGCCGGCGGCGGCCACCACCACGATCCCCGCCCCGAGCGCCCGCTTGATGGCGTCCTCCTCGGCGCGGCTGTACTGGTTGGACCCCAGGCTCATGTTGATCACGCGGGCCTTCTTCTCGATGGCCCAGTTGAGGCCCTGGATCAGGCTCGCCGTCGTGCCGCCCTCGACCCCGAGCACCCGGATGGGCATCACGCGGCAGCCGGGCGCGACCCCCGCGATCCCCAGGCCGTTGTTGGCCCGAGCCGCGATGATCCCCGCCACGTGCGTGCCGTGGCCGAAGTCGTCGTCAGGGTTGGCCACGTCCTCGCCGGCCATGAAGTTGCGCGCGTTCGCCTTGTCGAGCCCGCCCACCAGGTCCTCGTGGGACATGTCCGCCCCCGTATCCAGCACGGCGACCGTCACGTCCGCCTTGCCCTGGGTGCGATCCCAGGCGTCGAGGACCTTGGAGACGCCAAGGCCCCACTGACCGGGCAGGCCCTCGCGCACGACCTCATTGATCCTGGGGTTCGCGGTGTAAAGCGGGTCGGACGGGGGCCCGGCCTGGATGCTGCGCTCCGCGGGCCGGAAGCCTCCCACCATCTGGGTCGAGAGCCGACGGTTGACCTCGGTGTAGGCCACCGAGCGCATCCCGCGATAGCGATCCATCTGGGCGCGCTCCTGGCCCACGGGGACCGCGACGCGCCACAGGCCGTCCATCAGCTCCGTGGTCTCGGCAGCCCCCATGGCCCGGAAGACGGCCATGGCCCCCTCGGGCCGGATGTCGGGGCGGAACCGGACGAGCAGCTGGCCGGGCACGTAATCGCCCGTGGGCTCGGCCACCGGGAACAGGCCCGCGGGCTGGCAGGCGGCGAGGGTGGCCATCGCGCCGGCCAGCAGCAGCACGCGCGCTCTCATCGCGAGAACCTCATCCCGCTCGTCACCGACTCGAAGCGCCGCTGGCGATACGGCTGGACCTTGGGCAGGTCCGCGCGCAGATCGCTCGCCTTTCGCGCGTAGCCCGAATCCGATCTGAGGGCATGCACCGCCCACGAGTAGCTCGCCTGCGGGAAGAGGATTCCACCGTTCAGGTCGTTGTCCCAGAAACCCGGGTAGCGGATGCTGGTGCCCGTGGTGTAGCCCCGCCACTTGGCCTGGGCCGTCGGCGCCCCCGTGTTCTCCAGCACCTCCACGTAGTAGCTGTGCGCGTCAGGCACGGGGTTCCAAGAGAAGGTCGGGCTGGAACCCGCATTCGGCTCGCTCGCCGCCGGAGCCGTCACCTTGGGCGGCGCCAGCAGGGGCAGCGACACCTTGGCCGACGCGTTGGTCGTCACGGTCGCGGAGCTGGCCGTCCTGAGGGTTCCATCCGTCCCCTCCGCCTTGGCCGCGACCACGTACTTGGCCGTCTCGACCCGGGGCACGCGCAAGGGCTGGTTGGAGCTGACGCCGCGGGCGATCGGCACCGCGCCGAGCATGCCGAAGTCCAGGGAAACATCCGTCTGGATGGTGGGCGCCTTGACGGAGGCCAGGTTGTCGTACTGGACCATCATGTCGAGGAAGGGCAGGTTCTGCACCTTCACCGTCGCGGTCGCCGTCATGGTCGAGCTGCCCGGCACCGTGGGCACGTCGATCATGCGATAGCCGAAGGACTCATAGTTGAAGGGGGCGCTGCCCACCGGGCCACCCGCGATCTGGCCCCCAGCGAGCACTCCCGAGAAGATCGTGCCGGAAAAGCCCGCATCGACGGGAAGCGCGAAGGCCCCCTCGACATTCGTATTGCTCGACATCCCGGCGCTGATGCTAACGTTTCCGTTGGCCGTCAGGGGACCTCCCTCGTGGGTCTGGAGGAGGGCCGTCACGTTCAGGGTGCGATGGGGCAGAGTGCCCGAGCTCGCGAAGATCGGGTCGATGTAGTAGGTGTCCCCGTCCGCCAGCTGGCCGAGCTCGTAGGTCACCGACGTGTAGCCGGCCCGCGAGAGCGAGACGCTGCGGCCCCCCGTCATGTCCCAGTACAGGCTGAAGTTGCCCTGGTTGTCCGTGTTGGTGGCGCTCCAGGCGGCCATGACCGTCGCCTTGCCGATGGGCAGGCCCGTCTGGCTATCCAGCACCCGCCCGGTCAAAGGCCGCCCGAGGCCGGGCGCGAGGCCCGGCATGGTCGGCGACAGCAACAGCAGGTCGCAACCCGAAAGCAGGGTGGCGACCGTGAGCGCGCTGGAGATCAGGGCGAACGAGGGCTTCATGCTCCCCATCATACCCGGTTCGAGCTGCTCGAACGCTTGTGGTGATCGCGTAGCAGGGAGGCGATCGCCTCCACGCGCCCTTCGAGCGCCGCGCCGTCAGCGTCGCCGAAGCGCGCCGCCTCGTAGGCCCGCACGAAGGCCTCGGCCTCGGGCCCGATCGCCTCCCATGCGGGCTCCTGCCGCAGCCGAAAGAGCACCTCACCCGGGGTGTCCCCCTCGCGCACCGGAATCCCCTCGCGAGCGACGAGCGCCACGAAGCGCCGGTAAGCCCGGGTCGGCGCGAGCTCGGCCCCTGGCCGCGGGCGGCCGAGCCACCACACCACAGCGCCGAGCGAGGCGAAGGCGGCCCCGAGCGCGATCGCCACCCCCAGGCCGCCCCTGAGCCATCCCAGCAGCTCGCGCCACGGCAGCTGCGCCTCCTGCTGCGAGAGCAGCATGGGATCACCGTTGCCCGGCGTCGGATCGAAGGCCGCCCAGCCCACCCCCGGGAAGAACGCCTCCACCCAGGCGTGCGCGTCCGAGGTCTTGACCTCGTAGAGCCCGGTGAAGGGGTTGTAGTTGCCCGGAAGATACCCGGTGACCAGGCGCGTCGGGATCCCCAGCTCCCGCCCCATCAGGGTGAGCGAGGTGGCGAAGTGCTCGCAGTACGCCTCGCGCCCGGGCTGCTCGAACAGGAAGTAATCCACCGTGTCCGCCCCCTCGGGGAAGGGCGGGATGTTCAGGTTGTAGCGGTAGTTCGTCCTCAGGTAGCCCTCCAGGCGCTTGAGCGCCGTGTAGGGATCCGGGGCATCCCCCGCCACGCGCCGGGCCAGCGCTCTGGTGCGCGGCGTGAGGCTCTTCGGCACCTCGAGGTAGGGCGCGAGCAGGCGCTCCTCGCGCGAGCTGAGCAGGCGCGCGTTTTTCAGCCACTCGGTCCTGTAACCCGCCAGATCGACCACCGCCGTGTAGTACAGGTCCGACTCCAGCGCCAGGGGGCTGCGCAAAGCGCCGTTCACGTCCCGGAACAGGATGCTGCTCGGGAAGTACAGGTAGCGCGCACGCTCCGGCATCAGGACCAGGTTGGTCTGATCCTTCGCCACGAAGAAGGTCACGATGCCGCTGGTGCCCGAATCGTGGCCATAGCGATCGCCCCCCAGCTCGAACGGCAGGCTCCCGATCGACATGGTCGACACGTCGTTCGGGGCGAACATGCGCCAGCTCTTGCCGTCATAGCGATCGTAGGCCATCCCGCGCCAGTACTGCCGGCGCGGCGAGCGAACCTTGAGGGCGATCGCGTCGCTCAAATGTCCCCGGTAGTTGAGGTCCAGCTCCTCGGCGAAGCCGTAGTACGCCTGGGGATTGACCTTCCCCCCCTCGCCCGAGCCCTTGCCCACCGGGTAGGCCGGGTTCCTGACGCGCGGGTCCAGGTGCGACGGCAGCGAGATCATGGTGGAGACCGGCAGCTGCTTGATGAAGCCCCCCTCGCTGCGCGGCACGACCAAAAACAGGATCATCCCCAGGAGCATCACCGCCCCGAGCGCTCCTCGCCAGTACCGGCGCGCCGCATGGCCCGCGAAGGGAGCGCGAACCCCGAGCTCCGAGGCCATGTCCTGCTGCCCCCACCACAGCCCCACGGCCGCGTAGGCGAGCAGGAAGATCCCAAACGTCATGTCCAGGCTCAGGGTCGCCGTCGCCACCAGCAGGATCGCGCCCACCATCTGGGCGATGCGCAGGTTGTGCCGGCGCGGCAGGTCGTAGGCATTGAGCACCTGCAGCCACAAGAGCAGCTCCGCCAAAGGCAGGCGGGTGTCCTGGAGGTTCAGGACCAGCTCCTGAAGGAAGCGCCACAGCAGGTACAGCATCCCGACGGCGAGGCCGGTCTTCACCCAGCGCGAGCTCTTGCCCTTCTCGCGGTGGGAGAACCAGCAGCCCGCCAGGCACAGGGCCACCCCCGCCAGGTACCAGCCGTTCGGGTTCACGCTGTAGAGCGCGAGCATGCCCACCGAAAGCGAGGCCGCGCTCGCCAGGCGCAAGCCCAGCAGCGGGTCCGTGGGGTCCAGCAAGGCGAACGCCCTACGCGCCATGGCTGCCTCCGAGCGCCCGGCGCACATCGCCGCCCACCGGGCAGGGGATCGCCCGCGCCGGGGGCGTGCCGGCCCCCACGTAGACGCGCAGCGAGGCGAGCTCGCCCCCCGCGTCGCTCGAGGTCACCAGGACCGTGGCCTTCTCGTGCGCCAGGACGCGCGCGATGGGCTCCTCCAGCGGCCCCGCGAGGCGGGCCAGCCAGTCGAGCTGACCGTCCAGGTCCTGCACGCTCGGCTCTCCGGCCTGCGAGAGCAGGCGCAGGGAGATGCCCCGCTCGTGGGCGTAGGCGCAGAGCGAGGCCGTCACCGCGATCGCATGCTCGAACGTCTCGGCGTCCGGGGCCGAGAGGTCCAGCGCGAGCCGCACGCCTGGGCGCGCGGCCTCACCCTCGCTCTCCTTGACCCGAAGCTCGCCCGCCTTGGCCGTGGCGCGCCAGTGGACCGTTCGCAGGGGGTCTCCCGAGCGGTAGTCGCGCACCGTCCGGGTCAGCTCCGAACCCTGGTCGCTGACGGCGCTCGACGCGTCGCCCTCGACCGCATGGCCCGCGGGGAACCAGGAAAGAAACGGCAGCTCCACCGTGAAAGGCCGCACGAGGACCTCGCCGGGCAGCGGAAAGGAGCGGTGGACGGCCCCCATGCCGTGGGCGGGCGCCTGCACCACCAGCTCGGGCAGGGAATGGGCGCCCCGGCGGGGGGTCGGGAAGCGGATCGCCACCCGGGCGCGATCGCCGGGCGCGAGGGTCTCGACGAGGGCATGGCCCCACCCCTCGGGCACCAGGCTACCCCGGACGAGCCACCAGGGGCGGCGCGATCCGACCGGCCGAGCGAGCAAGCTCAGGTAGTGCCGGTCGCCCCGGCCCGGGTGAGAGAGAAGGACGGTGCACTCGACGGCTGCCCCAGCGATCGCGCGCTCCGCGAGCCGGACGGTGACGCGCAGCCCCCGCAGGCTCAAGGCAGCCCGAGCGAACCCGACGACCCCGAAGGCCACGAACAGGAAGCCCAGGGCGTACAGCCAGCCCACGCCGACGTTGACCGCGGCGAACAGCGTCGCGGCCGCAATCATCACCAGAACCAGCGCGCGCCCCGTCAAATCACCTCCCCCCCCCGCACGCCTCCTCCCCGCCCCCCGGTGGGGCGGGGTCGGGGGTGGGGGGATTCAATCAAGTTCCGCTATACCGGAACCGGCACCCCCGCCAGCAGCTCGTCCAGGAGCGCCAGCCGCCCCTGCCGCGAGGGCCTGCCCGCGAGCACCAGCCGGTGCCCCAGCACCGCGCGCGAGAGCACGCGCAGATCATCCGGCGTCACGTAAGCCCGGCCGTCGAGGAAGGCATGCGCCTGCGCCAGCCGCTGCCAGACCAGGTTGCCGCGCGGGCTCAGGCCGAGCAGGATCTGCGGGTGGTTCCGCGTCTCGTTCGCCACCCGCACCATGTAATCCCGCAGGCTCGCATCCACCTTCACGGCGTGCACCTCCGAGCGCCAGGCCAGCAGCTCCTCCGGCGTCACCACCGGCGCAAGCTCCGCCTCCTCGGCGCGGGCCCAGTGGCCCGAGAGCAGCTCGCGCTCCGCCTCGGGCGACGGGTAGCCCAGCGACAGCATCACGGCGAAGCGATCGAGCTGCGCCTCCGGCAAGGGGAAGGTGCCGTGGAACTCGACCGGGTTCTGGGTCGCAATGACGAAGAAGGGACGGGGCAGGGGGTGGGACTCGCCGTCCACCGTCACCCTTCCCTCCTCCATCGCCTCGAGCAGGCTCGCCTGGGCGCGGGGCGAGGCCCGGTTGATCTCGTCGGCCAAGAGGACGTGCGCGAAGGCCGGGCCCGGCACGAAGCGAAAGGAGCCCGCCTGCGGGTTGAAGACGTTGGTCCCCGTGACGTCCGAGGGCATCAGATCGGACGAGAACTGCACCCGCCGGAACACGCCCGCGATCGACTGGGCCAGGGTCTTGGCGAGCAGGGTCTTCCCCACGCCCGGCACGTCCTCCAGGAGCACGTGCCCTCCGGCCAGGAGCGACGTCACCACCAGCTCGAGGGCCCGGTCCTGCCCGACCACGGCCTGCCGCATGTTCTCGATGAGGATCCTGGGATGGGCCACTCGCGCCTCCGGTAGGGATCCCCCGCCCCCTGGTGGGGCGGGGCTAGGGGTGGGGGGATAAAATCAAGTTCCCTGGACGCTCAATCCGAGGAAATTCCGCAGCAGGTCGTGGCCCGCCGCCGTCAGGATCGACTCAGGGTGGAACTGAACCCCCTCGAACGCCGGCAAGTCCCGGTGCCTCATCCCCATGATCAGCCCGTCCTCGGTCCAGGCCGACACCTCCAGGCACGCGGGCAGATCCTCGCGCGAAACGATCAGCGAGTGGTAGCGGGTCGCCTCGAAGGGATTGGGCAGGCCCGCAAAGACCCCCTTGCCGTCGTGATGGATCATGGACGTCTTGCCGTGCATCAGGTACGGCGCCCGGATCACCCGCCCCCCGAAGACCTCGCCCATGCTCTGGTGACCCAGGCAGACCCCCAGGATCGGCACCTTGCCCGCGAAGTGCGCGAGCACCGCCTTCGAGATCCCCGCGTCGTCCGGCGTCCCGGGGCCCGGCGAGATCACGATCCGCTCGGGCGAAAGCGCCTCGATCGCCTCCAGGGTCAGGGCGTCGTTGCGGTGAACCGAAACCTCTGCCCCCAGCTCGCCCAGGTACTGCACGAGGTTGTAGGTGAACGAGTCGTAGTTGTCGATCATCAGGACCAAGAGAGGGCTCCTTCCAGGCTTGGGTAAGAGCGCCTAAAAAAACCAGGCATGTTACGACCGTTGGCCGCCGTGAGCGGCTCGGCGGAACAGTTTTGTTGGGCGCTCTCAGCTACTATACCCTTGCGAGCCAGGGCATCATCGCCCGCAGGCGCGCGCCGACCTCCTCGATCGGATGGGCGTCCTCGGCCGCCCGCTCGGCCGCGAGCGAGGGGCACCCATTGGCGCTCTCCGCGATCCAAGCCCGGGCGAAGCTCCCGTCCTGGATCTCCGAGAGCACGGCCCTCATCTCCTGCTTCACCCGCGCGTCGATCAGGCGCGGGCCCACCCGGTCGGCCCCGTACTCGGCCGTGTTCGAGATGAGCCGGCGCTGGCCCGCGAGCCCCTCGCGCTGCAGCACGTCGATCACCGCCTTGAGCTCATGCAGGGAACTGAAGTAAGCCACCTCGCTCTGGTAGCCGGCCTCGACCAGGGTCTCGAACGAGGCCTTGATCAGCGCGTTCACGCCCCCCACCAGCACCGCCTGCTCCGCGAAGAGGTCCGTCTCGGTCTCCTCCTTGAAGGTCGTCTCCAGGATCCCCGCCCGGTGGGCGCCCAGGCCCTTGGCGTAGGCCAGGGCGAGCGCCATGGCATTACCACTCGCGTCCTGGTGCACGGCCACCAGGCACGGCATTCCGCCGCCCTCGGTGAACAGGCGCCGCACCGCGTTGCCCTGGCCCATGGGAGCCGCCAGGATCACGTCCACGTCCGAGGGGGGCCGGATCTGGCCGTACTGGACGGCGAAGCCGTGGGCAAAGAAAAGAGCGTCGCCCGCCGAGAGCCGAGGCGCGATCGCCCCCTCGAACAGGGCCGGGATGCGCTCGTCCGGCACCATCACGGCGATCGCGTCGGCCTCGTCGCAGGCCTCTTCGACCGTCATCACCCGCAGGCCCGCGGCCTTGGCCCGCGCCCACGAGGGCGAGCCCTCGTACAGGCCCACCCGCACGTCGAAGCCGCTGTCGCGCAGGTTCAGCGCGTGGGCATGGCCCTGGGCCCCGTAGCCGATCACGGCGATCCGCCGCCCCGTGAGCGGCGCGACGTCGGCGTCGTAGTGCATCACACCCATGAACGTCTCCTAAAAATAAACCCCCCGCCCCCCGGTGGGGC
The DNA here is from genome assembly GCA_036704125.1 of Pantanalinema sp. NCBI lineage: Bacteria > Bacillati > Cyanobacteriota > Cyanophyceae > Leptolyngbyales > Leptolyngbyaceae > Pantanalinema > Pantanalinema sp. The sequence continues at coordinate 20,695 of DATNQI010000052.1, forward strand.
GGGGACGAGGGCCTAACGAAACTGTTCCATCTAGCCGCTAACAGCGGCCAAACTCAACACATGCCTGGTTTTGTTAGGTGCTCGGGGGGTGGGGGGATCTCATCCAAGTTCATTATGCGCTCTTGATCGTGTACCCGTGCCGCGCCACCGTCAGGATGATCTGCGGGTTGCCGGGATCCGCCTCGATCTTCTGGCGGATGTTCCGGATGTGCGTGCGCACGATCTCCGAGTTCCCCACGTTGGGCGGGTACGCCAGCGCCTCGACCAGCAGCTGCTCGGCCGAGACCACCTCGTCCGAGTGGGTCATCAGGTGGCCCAGGATCGAGAACTCGCTCTTGGTCAGCTGGATGGCGCGATCGCCCACCTGCGCCTGGTAGTTGCGGCGATCGAGGCGCAGGTTGCCGATCTGAAGAGCCTCGGCGACGGGCCGGGTGCCGGTGACCGCGCGCCGCAGGTGCGCCTGGATGCGGAAGACCAGCTCGACGGGATCGAACGGCTTGGTCAGGTAATCATCGGCCCCCTCGCGGAAGCCCTGGTACTTGTCGAGCTGCTCGTCCTTGGCCGTCAGCATCAGGATCGGCACCTGGTTGAACTGCGTCTGGGACCGGATGAGACGGCACAGCTCGATGCCGTCCATCCTGGCCATCATCACGTCGGTCAGCACCAGGTCGGGCGTCTTGCGGTTGATGGCGTCCCAGGCCTCCTCGCCGTTGCCCACGGCGGTGACCTCGTAGCCCTCCTTGCCGATGATGACCTCCAGCAGCTTGCGAAGGTTCGGCTCGTCCTCGACAACCAGGATTTTTGCACTCACAGGCGACTCACTCGCTCTCTCGTCGGAACCCGAAACGATACGGTCGAATCCTTTTGTACCCCGCCGTTCCGGCACACTACCAGAGGTAGGTGAAGGGAAGCTGAAAGTCCGTAGAAACTACCCCCCACCCGAGCAGCGCCCGCTACTGGGCCTCAACTTGGCTTATGGCGTCACCCGGGCTATCATGGTGCCTATTGCCCCATCGACCTATGCAAGAGAGGGTTTTTCGTGGCCGCGTACCAATACGTCTACACCATGTACCGCCTCACCAAGGTGGTGCCCCCCAACAACCGCGAGGTGCTCAAGGACATCACCCTGTCCTTCTTGCCCGGCGCCAAGATCGGCGTGCTCGGCATGAACGGTGCCGGTAAGTCCACCCTCATGCGCATCATGGCCGGGGTCGACACCAACTTCCAGGGCGAGGCCCGTCTCGCCGACGGCGCCACCGTCGGTTACCTCTCGCAGGAGCCCGACCTCGACCCCACCAAGACCGTCCGCGAGAACGTCGAGGACGGCATGGCCCGCGCCCGGGACCTGCTGAAGCGCTTCGAGGAGCTCTCGGCCAACTACTCGGACGAGACCGCCGACGAGTTCGCCCGCGTCCAGGACGAGATCGACGCCATCGACGCCTGGAGCCTCGACAACCAGATCGAGGTCGCCATGGAGGCCCTGCGCGTGCCCGACGGCGACGCCGACGTCACCAAGCTATCGGGCGGCGAGCGCCGCCGCGTGGCCCTGTGCCGCCTGCTGCTCTCGGCTCCCGACCTGCTCCTCTTGGACGAGCCCACCAACCACCTGGACGCCGAGTCCGTCGCCTGGCTCGAGCAGCACCTGGCCGAGTACAAGGGCACCGTCGTGGCCGTCACCCACGATCGCTACTTCCTCGACAACGTCGCCGGCTGGATCCTCGAGCTCGATCGCGGCGCGGGCATCCCCTGGGAGGGCAACTACTCGTCCTGGCTCGAGCAGAAGGAGCGGCGCCTCGCCCTCGAAGAGAAGCAGGAGAGCGCCCGCCGCAAGAACCTCGAGCGCGAGCTGGAGTGGATCCGCCAGTCCCCCCGCGCCCGCCAGGCCAAGAGCAAGGCCCGCATCCAGAACTACGAGGCCCTGGTCGCCGAGCAGAGCTCAGACCGGGTCGAGGGCCTGGAGATCCACATCCCCGCGGCCAAGCGCCTCGGCAACGTGGTCGTCGAGGCCAAGGGCCTGACCAAGGCCTACGGCGACAAGCTCCTCTTCGACAACCTCGACTTCGAGCTGCCCCCCGGCGGCATCGTGGGCGTCATCGGGGCCAACGGCGCCGGCAAGACCACCCTCATGCGCATGATCGTCGGCCAGGACCAGCCCGACACCGGCTCCCTTCGCGTCGGCGAGACGGTCGAGCTGGGCTACGTCGACCAGAGCCGCGACTCCCTGGATGCCGAGAAGAGCATCTGGGAGGAGATCTCGGGCGGCGAGGAGAAGCTCAAGGTCGGCACCCGCGAGGTCGCCTCGCGCGCCTACGTGGCGAGCTTCAACTTCAAGGGCTCCGACCAGCAGAAGAAGGTCGGCGTGCTCTCGGGCGGCGAGCGCAACCGCGTCCACATGGCCAAGCTGCTGCGCCGCGGCGCCAACGTCCTGCTGCTGGACGAGCCGACCAACGACCTGGACGTCAACACCCTGCGCGCCCTGGAAGAAGCGCTCCTGAACTTCGCCGGCTGCGCCGTGGTCGTCAGCCACGACCGCTGGTTCCTGGACCGCATCGCCACCCACATCCTCGCCTTCGAGGGCGACAGCCAGGTGGTCTTCTTCGCGGGCAACTACGAGGAGTACGAGGCGGACAAGAAGCGCCGCCTCGGCGCCGACGCCGCCCAGCCCAAGCGCATCAAGTACAAGCCCCTGGTCCGCTCGTAACCGGGCGTTTCGAAGCGCAGGCGGAGTTTCGGCTCCGCCTGCGTTTGCTTTTCCGTTCGAAACGAGCGACAATTGGAAGCTAAAGTTTTGTGACGGCATCATAGGAGACGGAGCGCATGTCGAACCATCCCCTCACCTTCCTCTGCGTCATGGCCGCCACCAAGGGCCTGTACGCCGAGCCCTTCCTCAGGCAAGCCAAGGAGCTGGGCTGCCGCATCCTGGTCCTGACCAACGCCAAGGCCCTCGGCTACGACTGGCCGCGCGACCTCATCGACGAGCTCTACGCCGTCAAGGACATCTTCGATCCCGTCGACGTCCGCAACACCGTCAGCTACGTCGCGCGCCACGAGCAGATCGACCGCATCGTGGGCCTGGGCGAGTACGACATCGAGATCGCCTCGGCGCTGCGCGAGCACCTGCGCCTGCCCGGCATGGGCCTCAGCACCTCCCACTACTTCCGCGACAAGCTCGCCATGCGCAAGCGCGCCCGGTTCCTGGGCATCCCCGTGCCGGAGTTCGTCCACGTCCTCAACTACCAGGCCGTCGGCGAGTTCATGCAGCGCGTGCAGGGTCCCTGGGTCCTCAAGCCCCGCACCGGGGCCTCGTCGCTCGGCATCAAGAAGATCGACGACCCCGAGACCCTCTGGCGCCTCCTCGACACCATGGGCGACCAGCAGTCGAACCACCTGCTCGAGCAGTTCCTGCCGGGCGAGGTCTTCCACGTGGACTCGATCGTCGATGGGCGCCAGGTCCTGTTCGCGGTCGCCCACCGCTACGGCACCCCCATCCTCGAGCTTCACACCGTGGGCGGGGTCTACACCACCCGCGGCCTCGAGCGCGGCACCCCCGACGAGGTGGCCCTCCAGGCGATCAACCGCCAGGTCATCGAGGGGCTCGGCCTGCACGAGGGCGTCACGCACATCGAGTACATCAAGAGCGCGGCGGACGGTCGCTTCTACTTCCTCGAGGCCAGCGCCCGGGTCGGCGCCGGCATGATCGAGGACATGGTCGAAGCCGCGAGCGGCCTGAACCTCTGGAAGGAGTGGGCCAAGATCGAGGTCGCCCAGCACCGGGAGCCCTACCGCATGCCCGAGCCCAGGCAGGGCTACGCCGGGGTGGCCATCTGCATGACCACCATCGAGCACCCCAACGTCTCCAGCTACGCCGCCCCCGGCGTCCGGCCCCTCGAGCCCAAGCCCTATCACGCGGGCGTCCTCGTCCAATCCGACGACCCCCGCGAGGTCGAGGCCAAGGTCGCCCAGTACGCCCGGCGCCTCACGCAGGACTTCCTCGCCCCCGCCCACGCCTAGCCCAATCTCGCCCCCCCTCTTCTCCCCGCCCCCCGGTGGGGCGGGGCTGGGGGTGGGGGGATCTCAATAAGTTCCTTAATATGCCTGAAGCCCTTCTCGACAACCGCATCCTCACCTGGACCAGCGACGCCCCCGCCGGCTTCGCCTTCCGAGGCTACGCCCTCAAGGCCGACGACGGCACGATCGCCTGGATCGACCCGCCCGACCCCGGCGAGCACGAGGCCGAGCTCGTCGCCTTCGGCCGTCCCCAGCACATCCTGGTCACCTTCCGCGACCACGATCGCGCCGTGGACAGGCTCGCCGCGCGCTACGGCGCCAAGGTCTGGATCCCCAAGGGCAAGGGGGGCGACATCAAGCGAGTGGATGTCGAGTACGACGAGAAAACCGCGCTGCCCGCCGGTCTCAAGGCCCTCTCCCTGCCGGCGGTCGGCTACGGCGAGCATGCCCTCCACGGCACCGTGGGGGGCCACCGCTTCGCCTTCATCGGCGACGCCGTCATGAACATGGACTACGACCGGCTGCCCTGGATCATCCGGGGGCTCTTTCTCGGGCGCAAAAAAGGCCGCCTGCAGTACAAGAAGCACTACCGGGGCGGCAACACCCGCGAGGCCCTCAAGCAGGTCCGCGGGCTCCTGGCGCTGGAGCTCGACGCGCTGCTCTGCTCCCACGGCGACCCCATCGAATCGGGCGCCGCCGCCGTGCTCAAGGAGAGCATCGAAAGCTGGGGATAAAATGAAGGGGGGCCAGGCTGAGCCTGGCCCCCTTCATTCAAGCAAGCTACTGCGCCGAAACGACGCTCAGGGCCGGGTCCACGTCCACCCGCAGCATGTGCTCGATGGCGCGCAGGGTCCCCGAGATGGAGCTGGGGCAGGTCCCGCAGGCGCCCTGGTAGCGGATGGTCAGGACGTAGTTCTCGTAACCCACGATCTCGAGGCCGCCGCCGTCGCCCGCGAGCGCCGGCCGAACGCGGGTGTCCATGACCTCCTCGATCTTGCGAAGCATCGCATCCTCGGGGGAGGTCGGCGCCGCGACCTGCACGGGGGCCGCCGCTTCCGGAGCGTAGGCCTCGATGGCGCCCTTGACCTGCTCGGCCAGAGGCCCCCACTCGGCCTCGGGGTCCTTGGTCACGGTCACGAAGGTCGGCATGAAGAACACCGCCTTGATCTCGGGCATCCGGAACAGGGACTTCGCCAGCGAATGGCCCTCGGCCTCGCTCGCGCTCTCGAACGATCGCGACCCCATCTCGATCACCTTGCCGTCGAGCGTCATCTTCACGGCGTTGGGGTTGGGGGTCGGCTCTATCTTCATGACTTTCATGGTCGGTCTCCTTCCAAGCGAAGCCTCCATTATATCAGTCGGCACCTGCTCGCGTGGTAAACTGGGGGGCTGCCACGAACGACCGAAAAAGGAGGCGCGCGCATGTCATCGCTTCGAATCCTCATCACCGGCGGAGCGGGCTTCGTCGGCTCTCACTCCGCCGAGCGGCTCGTCCGGGCGGGCCACGAGGTGGTGGTCTTCGACAACCTCTCGACCGGCAAGCGCGAGAACCTCTCGGGCCTCGAGGTCCCGCTCATCGAAGGGGACGTGCGCGACCACGAGGCGGTGAGCCGCGTCCTGTCCGGCGGCTTCGACGCGGTACTCCACCTGGCCGCGGTCGTGTCGGTGCCCCTCTCGGTGGCGGATCCCCTCGGCAGCCATGAGACCAACGCCGGGGGCACGCTGCACGTGCTGGAGGCCTGCCGCCGCCACGGGGTGAACAAGGTCGTGTACGCGAGCTCGGCCGCGGTCTACGGCGACCAGGCGCCGCCGCTGAGCGAGACGCAGCCCTGCGAGGCGCTCTCGCCCTACGCCGCTCAGAAGTACGCCAACGAGATAGACGCCGGCGTGTACGCCAGGCTCTTCGGGATCCAGACCATCGGGCTGCGCTACTTCAACATCTTCGGCCCCCGCCAGGACCCCAAGTCGCCTTACTCGGGCGTGCTCTCGATCTTCATCGACGCCCTCAAGGGCGGCCAGGCCCCGACCATCTTCGGGGACGGCTCGCAGACCCGCGACTTCGTCTACGTGGGCGACATCGCCCAGGCCAACCAGCGCGCCCTCGAGGCGCCTTCGAGCCTCTCGGGCGAGGTCTTCAACGTGGGGACCGGCATCCGGACGAGCGTGCTCGAGGCCTACGAGGCGATCGCGAGGGCCATGGGCCTCGACCTTTCGCCTCGCTTCGGGCCGCCCCGCGAGGGCGACATCCAGCACTCGGGCGCGAACATCGAGAAGATCACCCGCCTGCTCTCCTACCGCCCCGAGATGCCCTTCAACGAGGGCATCCGCCACACGGTCGAATCACTGACGCGAGCAGTTGAAAAACCCATCCACTTAGGATGAGAGGCAGTTGGACACGGGGTTCACGGTAGATTGGCTGCTTGCCGGCGTGTTTGGCGGCGAGACCTGGATGGCCCGCCTCCGCTCCGAGAACGCGCGCTTGGGGGGCCGTGCCACCTCCGAGGCCAAGCGAAGCGCCGCCCGCGAGAACGGCAAAAAGGGCGGCCGGCCGAAGAAAGCCGCCCCCTAGACTTTGAAAGGCCGCTTGCGATGCAAGCGGCCTTTCTTGATTTTACGCGACCACGGTCGGGACGAAGGTGTCGCCCAACTTCTCGAAGCCGCTCATCCCGTGCAAGACGTTGTAACGCTTGAAGATCGCCTCAGTTGCCCGGCGTCAAGATTGAGTATTGTCACCATACTCAATGAGTACTATTATCATACTCAAATAGAACCTTGAAGATACTCACTGAAGGGGGGATCTGTGAGCCTATCCGCTCAGACGATTGAAACCCTGCTGGAAGCGCTAAGCGAGCAACTCGCCGCAGCAGATGCCTGCCCCGTCGACCTCGTGGTTTGCGGGGGCACCGCGATGAACTTCCTCGGTTTCGCCGCGCGCCCCACCAAGGACGTCGACGTCGTCGCGCTCTTGAACCTGCCCGGCAAGGGAGAGCCAGAGTTCCTCATGGCCAAGCCCCTGCCCGCATATGTGCTGAAGGCCAGCGCTCTGGTCGCGAAGGATTTCGGCATCTCGCCGGACTGGCTCAACGATGGACCGGCCGATCTCTTGCGCTGGGGGCTGCCCGAGGGCGCTGAGTCTCGCCTGATAGAGCGACGGTTCGGAGCATGTCTGACCGTCCATTTCCTGGCGAGACCGGATCTCATCTGTCTTAAGCTTTACGCCTACGCAGATAGCCAGGCGCCTCGACACCGCCAAGATCTCCTCGCCCTCGAGCCGACCCACGAAGAACTGGAAACGGCCGCCAACTGGGTCAGAACCCACGACGATTCAGACGCCTTCCTGATCGATATTCGCGGTGCCCTCGCTACCCTCGGAGCCCCTGATGTCGCTGCACGCATCGGCTAAGGCGTTCCGAGAGGAGGTCCTTTCGTTCATCTGGCGGCAGTGGGGCCAGATGGGGCTCTCCGCGCCCTTCGCACACGAAGACGTCTGGTGCCAGGATCCGGAGGCCCTCCTGGTATTCAGCCTCGAAGCCGCTCGCCGGGATCCTCGGATGTTCGACGAAATCCTCGACTGGCTCACCGCCAATGGCCGCAGCTTGCTGCGTCAGCGCGTCGAGAACCTGCTCGCGCGCGATCCGGATGCCCCCCGCCCCGTCATCGAAGCGGCGCTCGCGCGCACCTTGCCAGCTATTTCGAGGCGATCGCGCGAGACGCAAAGCACGCTGGACAGCACCGGGCCGACGCCCCTGTTCGAAGGGGAGCTGACCGAAGCGGCCGCCTTCGGCGAGAGCGAGCCGATCTTCTTGCGCTTCGGGCTCGTCCGTCCGCCCTTTCGCCGCAGCCGCAAGAGTCGCGAACTCGATCTGCTTGCCCCTTTCAACATGCCGTTCCGGCTTCGTGCGATTTTCGGACCGGGCAGCCGCTCGGAGGCGATACGATACCTGCTGTTGCGCGGGGATCAGGGCGGGACCACGGTTGAAATCGCCGAGGCGATCGCATTGAGCCGCCCCAATGTGCAGCAAGCGCTTGAAGGTCTGAGCGCTGCCGGGATCTGCATCAAGCACCCCCGAAACAAAAAGGAGCTCATGTGGAGACTGGATGTGGAAAGATGGCAGACCTGGCTCGAACTCGATGAATCACGGATTCCTCGCTGGATCGACTGGCCTGCCGCGTTCGCGGGGCTGGCCACGATCTGGCGCTGGATCCACGCGCCGCAGCGCGAGAGCGAATCCCCTTATATCCGCTCGTCGAGAGCACGACAGCTAATGGAACAGGCGGCTCCGCTCATCGCCAACGCTGGGATAAAGTGGCACCCTGCAGATCCGCAACGTTATCCGGGCGAAGGCTACCTGCCCGCCTTCGAACACGATCTCGCCACGCTGGGCACGGCCTTGAACCCAAGAACTTAAAGCGCGAGCGGCCCCTGGAAATCCAGGGGCCGCTCGCGCCGAAGTCGAAAAAGGCTACGCGACCACGGTCGGGACGAAGGTGTCGCCCAGCTTCTCGAAGCCGCTCATCTTGCGCAGGACGTTGTAGCGCTTGAGGATCTCCTCGTGGGTCACGGAGCGCAGCCTGTCGCAGCTGAACTCCTCGACGTTGTACGACGCCATGACGCTGCCCAGGATGATGGCGCGGCGCAGGTTCTCGTTCGAGAGGTCGTCGGTGTAGGCCAGGTACCCGAGGAAGCCGCCCGCGAAGCTGTCGCCGGCGCCGGTGGGGTCCGAGACCTCCTCGATGGGGTAGGTGGGCGAGATGAAGATGTGGCCGTTGTCCTGGACGAGCATGGCGCCATCCTCGCCCTTCTTGATGATGACGGCCTTGGGGCCGAGCTCGAGGACGCGCTTGGCAGCCTTGAGGAGGTTGTTGGTCTCGCAGAGCTGGCGAGCCTCGCCCTCGTTGAGCAGGGCGATGTCGACCCGCTTGAGGGTCTCGACCAGCGCCGCGCGCTTGCTTGTGATCCAGAAGTTCATGGTGTCGCACACCACGAGCTTGGGGCGCTCCATCTGGTCGAGCACCAGGCTCTGGAGCTCGGGGTCGATGTTGCCCAAAAAGAGGTACTCGCTCTGCGCGTAGTTCTGGGGGAGCTTGGGCTGGAAGTCGGCGAAGACGTTGAGGTCCGTCATGAGGGTGTGGGCCGTGTTGAGGTCCTCGTCGTAGAAGCCCTTCCAGCGGAAGGTCTTGCCCTCGACCCGCTGCAGGCCCTCGACGTTGACGCGGCGGCTGCGGAAGAGCTCGACGTGCTCCTCGGGGAAGTCGGTGCCGACGACGCCCACGAGGTTGACGGGCGAGAAGAAGCTCGCCGACATGGAGGCGTGGGTGGCGGAACCGCCGAGCGCCTCGATCACTTCTCCACGGGGGGTCCGGACGGAATCCAGCGCGACCGATCCGACGATGGTGATGTTACTCATTTAGCCCTTCTCTAACTCCCGTAAGCGGCATGGACAGGCAAACTTGGACATTATAGCAGATCTCAAAAGCAGCATGTCCCCCCATTCAGGGGGGACAGCAGGGGGGTGATCGCAATCGCTCCGAGCCCTACTCGGCCAGGTAAGCCTCCAGGCCGCGCCGGATCGTCTCCATGTGGCGCTCCGCCCCGCTCATCTCGGGCTCGTAGTGAAGGCCCAGCTGGCGAGCGTCACCCGGCTTTCCCAGCGCGACGCGCACGATGGCCAGGCGTTGCCCCATGGGGGGATACGCGCTCCAGAGCTCGGCGCTCACCGCGTCGGGCGCGCTCGTGATGTTGCGGTAAACGCCCTCTGCGGGCGCGTTACCCCCGAGGAAAAATCCCTTGACCCGCTCCTGGGTCAGTTCCCCAGGGCGAGCGACCTGCATGTCCTGGATGCTCGCCTTCTCTTGAAGGTGCGCGCATCCCCCGAGCGCGAGCATCGCGCAAACCACCAAAAACCGCATCATGAGCCGATCCCCCTACGGGCAAGAAGGCGAGTCCCTGCATTCAGGATAGATCAGGTCGGCACTCGATCGATGCGTTCCGCGGAAAGCCTCACGAAACATTTACTTCATTAGTAACTAACAAAATTAGCTTCATGGCGAAGGGAAGCAGGGGTAACTCAGAGCGACCAGGAGAGGACTCCGGAGTACGCCCAGTCGTCAGGCCACAGCTTCGCGGCCTGCAGGGTGAGCCATCCGACCGGGCGCCAGCTCACCCCGGCGTTCCATTCTTGGCTGTCGTGCTCGATCCTGAGGTTGAGGCCGCCACCGACCTCCCAGTCGGCCCCGCCGAACACGCCCTTGATGAAGCGCGGGCTGTCCCCGTAGCCCAGGTGCAGGGACACGGGCCCGAGCGGCTGGGTGGCGACCCCGTAGAAGGTATTCAGGCCGTAGTCGGTCTTGCCGATGCTACCCCGGGCCAGGAAGTTGGCCCCGAGGGGATCCTGGGCGCCCACGGCCACCCGAGGCCAGCTCGCGGGCAGCGGCAGTTGGTACTTCACGTTCCACATCCGGTGAAAGCCGTAGGCCACCCCCGGCGCATCCCCCGGGTACCAGCCCACCACCTGGAGCTGGTCGAGCGTCATCTCGAGGCCCGGCAGCAGGGCCAAGGCGGCGAAGTAATGCCGGTTGGTCTTGGGCTGGTAGAGGTAGCCCCGTGGCCCTCCGATCCAGCTGAAGCCGAGCGCGAACTCGCCCTCCTCGAGGGTCAGGGCCGTCGGCGTCTTGATGAGGCCGGTCCCCCCGCCCAGGTTGAGCGACGCCGCGTCGACGGGCCCGCCCGCGGCGAGCAGTCCCAGACACATCAAACAAGCACCACATACGCGCATCGCATCACCCTACATCGCAGGAGCGGAAACTATCAAGGTGGCCCATCGCCCTCTGGGTGAGCGCAAAGTAGGGCGCCGACACTCGCTTTCCCTCTCCCCGCCCCCGGGTGGGGCGGGGCTGGGGGTGGGGGGATTCAATCGCCGTAGGCGCTGCCTTCTTCGAGGAGGGCGTGAGGGCGGGTTTGTGGTGAGGATCTAGCGACCGTCGAGGCCAATACCCATGGCGACGGACAGGCTCGGATCACCGAAGAGCTGAACACTGAGGGGTCCACTATACCGACAAGCGGATCCGTTGGCTGTTGCTGCTGAGGCTATGCCTTGCGTAGCTCCGCTCGAGCGGCATCCGCGAGGAAGGCCGAGCGGGTCTTGCCGAGGCGCGCGGCGGCCTCGTCGATCTGGATAACCAGGCGCTTATCCAGCGAGATGTTGAGCCGCACGGGCTCAGACTTCTCGATCTCAATCCTCACCAGGAAGGGGATCTGCTTGGCGTACTCGGGGTTGTTCGCGATCGCCTCGATCTCAGACGGGGCAGGGATGGGGTCGCCATCCTCCATCATCCCCTCGAGGTGCAGGCGCAGGGCCTGGTGAGCATTCTGGATCGCATCGTCCGGGGTTTTCCCTCCGGACGTGCAGCCAACAAGGTCGGGAAACCAGACACCCCAGGTATCCAGCGGCGTGCGTTCGAGGAGCGCAACGTAAACAGCCATGGGCGGCCTCCTTACTTCCAACCGGCCTGTTTGAAGATGCTGTCCAGCGTGCTCCCGTAGAGGTCTTTCTTGGGATGCTGGACGGTCACCTTGCCGGGCCTGGTGTCGTGCTTGTACTGGTGGTGATCGCCACGGACCTTGGACAGGTACCAGCCGTCAGCCTCAAGGCGCTGGATGATTTCACGGCTGCTGAAGACCTTGCCCATCGATGCGACCTCCTCGCAGTTGACGGGCTAACCATACACAAAAAATACACAAAATGCAAGCGCGAACCAGGGAGTGGGTGGGCGCAAAGTAGGGCGCCAAGGCTCGCTTGCCCTCTCCCCGCCCCCGGGTGGGTCGGGGCTGGGGGTGTGGGGATTCAATCGCCGTAGGCGGTGCCTTCTTTGAGGAACGCCAGGGCTTCGCCGGCGATCACCCCCCTGTAGTCCCCCCATTACGCCTTCGGCTTAGATGCGCTGCGGCGCGAGCGAGGAGGGACAAGGGTCGGCTCCCCTGTTTTCGTTCACCCATGGCCCCCTCTCCCGGGGGGAGCGCGAAGGGCCGGCGGAGAAAATCAACCCAGAGCGGCGGAGGGGTAGGGCCTGAAAAGCCTCGGATTGAAGGCACGCCAGGGCCTCATATGGTACGATCGGACGCAATAGCGTTACCAGCGCCACAGCGCCCCGGATAACCCCCGGAAGCCTATATTTACCGGGGATTCAGGGGTTTATCGCAAAAGGCGGCGCGGGTATGCAAACGTCAGCACCTTGCTGAGAGCCCGGCCGAGTCGTATGCCCGAGAGGAATTCACCCTTCGTGAGACGCCCCAATCCCTGGTTCAGCGCCCTGACAGCGGCCACCTTCCTGCTCGCCTCGCCCGCCACCGTCGTGGCCGCCGAGTTCAGCTTGCCCAGCGCCCCGATGGCGAGCCCAACCCCCGGCCCCAGCGACGCCCCAGCCGCGAGCCCTAACATCCACATCTCGCCCGACGCCTTCAAGCAGCTGAGCCCCGAGCAGCAGCAGCTGGTGCAGCAGCGCATGCAGCAGAAGGGCGCTGGCGCAGCCCCCGCCTCGTCGCAGACCAGGACCCTCGACCCCAGCCAGGACAAGCCCGTCGACGAGCCCGCCGTGGCCGCCTCGGCGCAGCCCGCCCCCGAGGCGGAGGAGCTCTCCAGCTTCGAGCAGGAGCTGCGCCAGCGCCCGCCCGAGGCGATCTCGCTCCAGCTGACCCACTACGGCCACGACCTCTTCCGGGGGGCGCCCTCGACCTTCGCTCCGGTGGACGACATGCCCGTCCCGAGCGACTACGTCATCGTGCCCGGCGACGAGATCATCGTCAGCGCCGTGAGCCCCCGCCGCAGCGGCGACAACAGCCTCACGGTCAACCGCGACGGCACCGTCTTCTACCCGAACATCGGGACGCTGAGCGTCGCGGGGATGAGCTACTCGCGGATGGTGCAGGTCCTCACCCAGAAGATCAAGGGCGGCGCGCGGGACATGCAGCTCTCCATCCGGATGGGCAAGCTGCGCAGCATCAACGTCGTCCTGGTCGGCCGGGTCAAGAAGCCCGGCAGCTACACCATCAGCTCGCTAACCAGCCTCTCCAACGCGCTCATCGCGTGCGGCGGCCCCACCAAGATGGGAAGCCTGCGCGACATCCAGCTCAAGCGCAACGGCAAGGTCGTCGCGCACTTCGACCTGTACGACTTCCTGTTCAAGGGCGGCAGCAGCCAGGATTTGCGCCTGCAGGGCGGCGACGTCATCTTCGTCCCGGACAGCGGCCCCCAGGTCGCCGTGGCGGGCAACGTCAAGGCGCCCGCGATCTACGAGCTCAAGGGCAAGACGAACCTGGAAGAGGTCTTCAAGCTCGCGGGCAACCTCACCCCCATGGGCTTCGCCCAGCAGATCCAGATCGAGCGCTTCAGCCAGAACACCTCGCAGAAGATCCTCGACGTGGACCTGACCAGGCCCGGCGCCGCCCGGGGCACCGCCCTCCAGGACGGGGACATCGTCAAGGTCTACGCCCTTTCGAAGAAGCTGCTGAACGGCGTCATGCTGAGCGGCCACGTGGAGCGCCCGGGCAAGTACGAGTACCGCCCCGACCTGCGCCTGCGAGACGTGATCAAGGGCGAAAACGATCTGAAGCCCGAAGCCTACCT
>DATNQI010000053.1 GCA_036704125.1 Pantanalinema sp.
GAAGCCCATGAGGGCGCTGGCCTCCTTGTCGATCTTGTCGGGGCTCCAGTGGGGCTCCCAGACCAGGGAAACGCTGGTCTTTCCCACGCCTTCCAGGCGCGAGAGCACATGCTCGACTCCGCTCATGATCACGGCCTCCATCGGGCAGCCCTGGGTGGTGAGGGTCATCTCGATCGCCACGTCACCCTCGTCGCTCACGGTGATGCCGTACACCAGGCCCAGGGTGACGATGTCGAGCCCGATCTCGGGATCGACCACCTCGCGCAGCGCCTCGCGAACCATTCCTTCATTGATCATGGTTATTCTCCTCGTAGCCTTTCCGTCGATTGCTGTTCATTATGTAGCGATGATCCGAGCGTAGCCTCGCGGCCGGGACGCCCCCGGCGCTCAGCGCCTCAAGGTCTGAAGGACCATCGTGCCCGTTGCGATCGCCCCCAGCGCGAGCATGAGCCCGGCCAGGCGCACGCCGAGGCCGAGCCCCGCCAGGACGCTCACGACGCCGAGCAAGAGCCCCGCCTGGGAGGACCAGAAGCCGCCCCATCCAAGCCGCATGTCGTAGATGTCGCGGATCAGGGGCACCTTGACCTTGCCGACCAGCGCTGAGTAGCGGTGATACCAGGCGAGAAACGGCATGATCTTGTAGAACTGGCCGAGGATGCTGAAGCCGATGAAGCCGATCAGGCCACAAAGGGCGTAGGCGATCGCAAGGCGATCCGCGCCGATCCAGGCCGGGACGGCCCCCCAGGCGAGGGCAAGGCCCAGCACCGTGGCGAGGCCCAGCCAGCCGACAGTGGTCACCACGTAGGCGAGCCCCACGTCGAGCTGCTTGCGGATGCGCGCGCCGAACATCCCGCGAACGTCCAGCATCCAGACGCAGCAGCCGGCCGCAATGACGAGTGCCCCGGCGCGCACCAGCGCCTCGGCGGCCCCGAGAAGGCCGAGGGTCAGGCTGAGCATCCCGGCGACGCCGAGGCCGAGGACCCAGGCGCCACGCCGGTCGCCCTCGCTCGACACCGCGAACATGGGGATGAGCCGGTACGAGACGCCGAACACCAGCATGGCCGCGCCACCGAAGGCCGCCAGGTGCGCGTGGATCGCCACCGGGTTGCGGATCGCAAGGGCCAGGGCGGGATGGGCGTAGCCGAGGGCGCGGCTCATCCCGAGGGTGACCGCCGCGCCCAGGAAGGCCAACGAGGCGAGCACGAAGGCGCCGACCAGGCCCAACCGGGCGCCGCGCGAGAGCGAGACGACGACGTTGACCAGGAACGACGCGATGGAGGTCCCCGCAAGGGCCGCCCCGATCCCGAGCCAGGCCGGGGTCATGCCCCAGAATCCCGCGACCATGGCGATGACTCCGGCCAGGAAGACCCAGAAGGTGGCCTTGCCGAGCCGGGGGCTCCAGAGGGGAACCAGCAGGACCACGGGAATCAGCTGGTAGCTGGCTCCCATGATCATGCCCACGATGGTCCCGAGGGTGAGGACGTGGGTCAAGCCGAGGACGCGAGGATGCCAGACGGACCCCGTCAGGTCGCTCCCGAAGGCCAGCATCCCGGCGGTGGCCGCGACGTAGGCCCCGATGGCGAGGAGGAAGTAGCGAAGGGGCAAGGAGAACTCCGGGGAGCGGTCGGTGGCCACTCCGCCCGAGCGAACCGGCGCTGCGGCTGCTCGCGAGGCCTCGCGATCCGGCGCCGGCATGGCTACCTCCTGACCGTGAGCAAGATCCCGCCCTCCGGCAGATCCACCGTCTCGTGCGAGAAGCCCAGCTCCTCGAGCTTGGGATAGAGCAGCATGGGCCGCCGCTCGTTGTGGGCCTCGAGGCGCTGGCCCTGGGCGAGCTGCTGAACGACGGCGAGGATCCGGACCATGGGCTCGGGGGGCTCCAGGCCGCGGTTGTCCAGCCGGATCACCTCCGCCGAGACGTCGATGCCCTGGCCCTTGAGGGCCTCGAGGTCGCTCAGGTCGTACAGCGTGACCTCCTCAGGCGCGACGGGGACGGGATCCAGGACCAGAGCCCGCGCGTTAAGCGCGCTGAGGAAGGCCTCGAGGCGATCGTCTTCCCAGTGGTGCATGCGCGCGGCGCCCTTGATGCTCACCAGGTGGGCGAAGGTCCGCCGCATCAGGGGGTTCGCGAGCGGCTTGAAGCCGTTCTGCACGAAGACCTCGAGCGTCTGCGGGTAACGCGTCAGGACCTCGTTGACCTTCATGTCGGCGGTGATGCAGGTCGCCACGGCTTCCTCCTTCTTTTGAGAGCACCCACGATCATGGCAAGCTCCCGCCCGTGACGCAATGAGGGACCTCATACTCTCGAGGGGGGCTAGCCCCCCTCGGGCCCGCCCTCGGCCCCGAAAGGCTCGGTCTGCCGGCTGATGGACCAGCCCGTCCTGAGCCCCAGGACGAACCAGCCGAGCACGAGCACCCCGAGGGCGAAGACGGTGTCGCCCACGACCCGCAGCCAGCGCAGCGTGTTCATGAGGCCGGTCTGGGTGAACTCCGCCGAGCGGGCGTACCAGAACCCATGCTCCACGCTCGCCCAGGTCTGGAGCAGCCCGATCGGCAACAGGCTCAGGAGCACCATCAGCCCGAGGCCCACGTTGATGGCCCAGAATGCGAAGCGCAGGGCCTCGGGGCGCCAGGCGCGGTGGGTCGCGAGGCCCTTGAGGCAGAACAGCATCAGCCCGATGCCCAGCATGCCGTAGACGCCGAACAGGGCGGTGTGGCCGTGGACGGGGGTGGTGTTGAGGCCCTGCATGTAGTAAAGGGAAATCGGCGGGTTGATGAAGAAGCCGAAGAGCCCCGCCCCCACCAGGTTCCAGAAGGCGACCGCGACGAAGAAGTAGATGGGCCACTTGTAGGCCGCCACCCACGGCCGCACCTGGCACTTGCCGTAGTTCTCGTAGGCCTCGAAGCCGATCAGCACCAGGGGGACCACCTCCAGGGCGCTGAAGGTCGCCCCCCAGGCGAGCACCGGGGTGGTCGTGCCGCTGAAGTAAAGGTGGTGGAAGGTCCCCACGATCCCGCCCGAGAGGAAGATGACGGTCGAGAAGAGGACCGCCGAGGTCGCCGTGGCCGTCTTGATGAGGCCCATCCGGGTGAAGAGGAAGGCGATCACCGTGGTGGCGAAGACCTCGAAGAAGCCCTCCACCCAGAGGTGGACCACCCACCAGCGCCAGTACTCGGCGACGGCGAGGTTGGTCTGACGGCCCCACATCAGGCCGGCGCCCCAGAACAGGGCGATCGCCCCGGACGAGAGCAGGAACATCCCGAGCAGGCTCCTGTCCTCGGGCGAGCCCTTCAGGGCCGGGGCCATGGCCCGGACCATCAGGCCCAGCCAGAGGAAGAGCCCCACCCACAGGAAGATCTGCCAGAACCGCCCGAGGTCCACGTACTCGTAGCCCTGGTGGCCGAACCAGAAGTTGGCGTCGAAGCCCAGGCGCTGCTGGACCCCCAGCCACTGCCCGAGAAGCGAGCCCACGACGATGACCACCAGGCAGACGAAGAGGAGGTCGACCCCCTGGCGCTGGAGCCTCGGCTCGTGGCCCGAGACGGCGGGCGCCATGAAGAGGCCGGTCGCGAGCCAGGCCGTGGCGATCCAGAAGATGCCCAGCTGGGTGTGCCAGGTGCGGGCGACCGAGTAGGGCAGGACCCGATCGAGCGGGATCCCGTAGAGCCCCGAGCCCTCGACCCCGTAGTGGGCCGCGACGACCCCCATCCCCACCTGCAAGAGCAGCAGGGCGGCCGCCGTCCAGAAGTACTTGAGCGTCGCGCGCATGGAGGGGGTGGGGTTGAGCGCGAGCAGGGGATCCCGCTCGGGATAGACGTGACACTCCTCCTCCTGGGCCTTGTGCTGGTAGGCGAAGTACCAGGCCAGCGCGCCGACCCCGGCGAGCAGCAGCACGAAGCTGATGACCGACCACAGCACCATGGCGCCGGTCGGGGTGTTGTCGATCAGGCTCTCGGCGGGCCAGTTGTTGGTGTAGGTGACCTGGGCGCCGGGGCGGTTGGTCGCGCAGGCCCAGGCCGTCCAGAAGTAGAAGGCCACGAGCAGGCGACGGCGCTCGGGATCCTTGAGCGTCTCGGCCGGGATGGCGTAGGCGCTGCGCAGGCGCGACAGGGCGGGGTCGTCGCCGAACAGGGCCGCGTAGTGCGCGCCGACGGCCTCGATCGCCCGGGCGCGGTCCTTCGAGACCGTCAGGATCCCGGTCGCGGGGTCGTAGGTGTTGGTCCTCAGCTCGCGCTTGAGCCGGACCTTCAGGATCGCCTTGCCCTCCTCGTCGAGGCGGGAGTAAGGCTTCGCTTCGCGCGCGGTGGCCCAGTCATCGAGCAGCCAAGAGGCCTCCCGGTGGAGCCAGTCCGCCGACCAGTCCGGCGCCACGTAGGCGCCGTGCCCCCAGACGCTGCCGACCTCCTGGCCGCCGAGGGACTGCCAGACGTTCTGGCCGTCCCTGATGTCCTGGCCGGTGAACAGCACGCGATCGCCGGCGACGACCCGCTCGGGCACCGGGGGAGCCGTCCGGTAGATGTCCCAGCCGAAGTAGCCGAGCACCACGAACGACGCCGCCATGACGCCGAACAGCCAGATCCACAGTTTGCCGTACCGCCTCATCTTGCCCCCTTCATTCACGGGGATCGCCCCTCGATTCATGGGGGATCCCGCGGCAGGGCCGCAAGAGGAATTGCGCCGGAGGTTCGGCAAGAGTTTTGAGCATTTCGCGCGCGACAACGGCGGGAAATAATCCTACTCGATCGATAAATATGCCATAGTCTCCCCTCGGCGTTTTGAGCTATGTTCACCGAGGGTGAACCTTCTCGTGGCGGCCCGGCGACACGCGGCCCACGAGCCCCTTCACGGCACCCTCACGATCGTGAGCGCGATCGAGCCCGGAAGAGGGGAAAGTTCAGTAGATAATGCGGAATGGACCGCGAAAAAATCCGTGTCACCATAGCAACGTGAGAATGCAATACTGAGCAATCTCATTGCGAACCAACATGGTATCCCGCAGACTCGCGCCGGGGCGATCCCGTCCTCGCCTCGTCAACAAGGAGAACCCGAGCGTGACACCTGTAAAAGCGCCTCCCGGCTCGCCCGCCTTCGAAGAGATGATGACCATCTACCGCGTCTGCGTCCAGCTCCAGCAGGGAGCCAAGGGCCTGCTCGAGCACGCCGAGGAGATGGCGGCGATCGCGATCAACGCGGGCATCGCAGCCGCCAGGTCCAAGGGCAACCAGCGGGCGCTCAGCGTGCTCGCGAGCGAGGCCGCCCGGATCAGCCAGCGGATCAGCACGCTAGTCTCGCACATCCAGGGCGCCGCGTCCACACTCGCCAGGCTAGGCCTCTTCGGGGTCCTGAAGTGCCGCGAGGCGCTCACCATGACCGATGCCCGGCGACGGATCAGCGACCAGGAAAACACGGAGTTCGTCACGGCCGCGATCACGCGCAACGAGGCCGAGGTTTCGCGGGTGCTGCGCGAGGTGGACACCATGCGGCACGACATCATCGAGGAATGGCGCGCGATCGGTCGCCAGAACTCCCGCATCACCCAGATCGCCTCGGCCTTCCGGATCGAGGCCACCCGGGACGACGCGCTGGGCGATTACTTCACGCACATCGCGACGCTGCTCGCCGCGCTCAGCGCCCAGATCAAGGAGAGCAGCGGCAACCTTCACCACATGCTCGACCAGTTCGCCATGCCCGCGAGCCGACGCGGCTCCGCTCGGCCGGTGGCTCGCCCTCAGCTGGCCGCTACGCGCTGACGCTCGGGCGCAGGGCCGCGAGGAGGGTATCGAGCATCGCCTCGAAGCTCTCGTCGACCGATTGCGGCAGCCCGAACTGGCCCGCGAGCTCCAGCAGGACGAAGCCGTGGAGTGCCGCCCGGACGGTACGCAGCGCGTGGATCTCCTGCTCCGGCTTGATGCCCAAGGGCCCGATCATCACGCGAAAGCCCCCCATGATCCGCTGGACGATGGGGCCGAAGTCGGGTGCGGTCGGCGAGAAGACCAGCGTGGACATCAGGGTGTAGAGGGCGGGATTGGCGAGGCCGAAGGCGCGGTAGGCGCCGAATGCCAGCCTGAGCTTGGCGGCGGGCTCGCCGCCCCCCTCCACGACCTCCGCCAGGCGCTCGTCGAGCTGCCGCCAGCCCGCCAGGGCGACGGCGCGGTGCAGGTCGTCGTTGTTGGTGACGTGGTGGTAGAGCGAGGGCGGCTTGATGCCAAGCTCCCGCGCCACGCGGTTGATCCCCAGCGCGTCGGGCCCCTCGTTGCGCAGCAGGGTGATCGCCGTGACGATCACGTCCTCTCGAGTCAGGGCAATCCCTCTTCTGCGCGCCATTGGGCTGATCTCCAATTCCGTGTAAAATAATAGGTAACATCATATTGGCTGGTCATTCTTACCCCGGGGGGAATTATTCTATCGCTTGCGGAGCAACGCGTAGTTTTCCCGGTTGCCGTCTAAATCGTCGGCGAGGAGAATACGGAAGCCACCTGCTGAGCGAGGATTTCTCCATGCCCCAACACCCCTTCGTCGTGCCGCGCGAGCTCATGGCGCGCTACAACACCTCCGGCCCGCGCTACACCAGCTACCCCACCGCGCCGGAGTGGTCGGAGGCCTTCGGCCGGGACGACGCCCTGAGGGCCATCGCCGACAACCAGGCCGCCCGCCCCCGGACGCCGCTCTCGCTCTACGTCCACCTTCCCTTCTGCCACAAGCTCTGCTACTACTGCGGCTGCAACATGCTCGTCACCAAGCAGCAGGACCTGGTCGAGCGCTATCTTTCGGCCGTCATCCGCGAGATCGACCTGACGGCCAAGCTCATCGGGGATCGCGAGGTGGTGCAGATCCACTGGGGCGGCGGCACCCCGACCTTCCTGTCGAGCGAGCAGCTCACGCGGGTCTACCGGGCGATCAGCGATCGCTTCGCGATCGATCCCCAGGCCGAGGTCTCGATCGAGGTCCACCCCCCCGTCACCACCTTCGAACAGCTCGAGACGCTCGCGGGCCTGGGCTTCAACCGCGTCAGCATGGGGATCCAGGACTTCGACCCCGAGGTCCAGAAGGCCGTCAACCGCATCCAGCCCTTCGAGCAGACGCGAGACCTCATCGAGAAGGCCCGCGAGCTGGGGTTCATCTCGGTCAACACCGACCTGATGTACGGCCTTCCCTTCCAGAACACCGCAGGCTTCGCCGCGACCCTCGACAAGATCAAGCAGCTGCGGCCCGACCGTCTCGCCCTCTTCAACTTCGCCCACATGCCCTGGCTCAAGCCCCACCAGAGCCTCATCAAGGAGGAGACCCTCCCCACCCCCGACGAGAAGCTTGCCCTCTTCGAGCTGGCGATCGACTCCTTGATCGCGCAGGGCTACCGCTACATCGGCATGGATCACTTCGCCCTCTGCGACGACGAGCTCTCGACGGCGCAGGCCGACCGCACGCTGCGCCGCAACTTCATGGGCTACACGACCCGGGCGGACAGCGACCTCTACTCGTTCGGGGTCTCGAGCATCAGCGACCTCGACGCGGTCTACTACCAGAACCCGCGCAAGCTCCCGGACTACCTGGCGGCGATGGAAGCCGACGCGCTTCCGGCCACCCGGGGCATGCGGCTGTCGGCGGACGACCGGCTGCGCCGCGACGTCATCAACCGCCTGATCGGCCACTGCTACCTCGACAAGGCGGAGATCGAGCAGCTTCACGGCATCTCGTTCGACGCGTACTTCGCCAACGAGCTGCCCAAGCTCGCTCCGCTCGCCGACGACGGCCTGATCGAGCTTTCCCCCGGCGCCCTGAAGGTGACGCCGCGCGGCCAGCTGCTCCTCCGCAACATCTGCATGGTCTTCGACGCCTACCTCGACAAGCTCGCGCCCGGGACCCGCCGGTTCTCGCGCACCCTCTAGCGCGCCGGGGGCCCGCACGCCTCGCACCTTTCATCGTCCGACCACCATCGTCAATTTGAGGTCCATTCGACATGCTCACTCGCTTCCAGCGGTCGATCCAGGCAAAGACCCTGGGCTTCCTCGGCATCGCCCTCGTGTTCACGATGGGCCTCTTGATGTGGTTCAGCAACGCGATGCTCCAGCGCTCGCTCGACCAGCAGACCACCTACAACGCCACCCACATCATCGGGCCGAGTCAGGCCACCTTGATCCAGAACCTGATGCCGACCGGCAACACGCCGCTCATCCAGAACACGCTCAACGGCATGATCAACGACACCGTCAAGGAGCTGACGGTCTACCGGACCGACGGGCATGCCACCTTCACCTCGAAGGCCGACAAGCTCCGCACGACGGTCACCGACCCGCAGCTTCAAGAGATCCTGCGCCAGACCGAGCCGCAGGCCCGCTGGAAGAACGAGAAAGGGGAGAGGTTTTTCCTCGCCTACTACCCCGTCAAGGCCAACGAGACCTGCGTGACCTGCCATCCCGGCGTGAAGGCCGGCGACATCCGCGGCTTCATCGAGATGAAGACGTCGCTCAAGCACATCGACGTCCTGCTCGCTCGCCAGAACCTGGTCACCGGGCTGTTCACCGTCGTCATGCTGGGTGGCCTTCTCCTGGCCATGACCGTGATCCTCTCGCGCCAGATCATCCGGCCGCTGCGCCAGCTGACGGCCGTCACCCGGGCGATCGCCGACGGGGATCTCGACCAGCAGGTCGCCCTTCGCAACGCGGACGAGATGGGGCAGCTCGCCGAGAGCCTGCGCCGCATGATCGGCAGCCTGCAGGGCGTCGTGACCCGGGTCCGCACCGCGGCACGGGTGGTCGAGGAAGGCGTCGAGCAGATCAGCGCGGGAAGCGAGCAGATGGCGAAGGGATCCCGCACGCAGGCGACGGTGATCCAGACGACCACCGACCTGATGGAGCAGATGGCCGAGCGTAGCGACCAGGTGGCGGGCAACGCCTCGATCCTGTCCACCAACGTCGCCACCACCAGCAGCTCGATCGAGGAGATGGCCGCGAGCGCCAAGGGGATGGCCGGCAACGCCGAGCTCCTCGCGTCGGCCGTCGGGCAGACGTCCTCCTCCATCCAGGACATGACCGCGACGATCCAGGAGGTCGCCGGCCACGTCTCGGAGGCCCGGGGGATCACCGAGAAGGCGGCTGACGTCGCTCGCCAGGGGCACCTGGCCGTCGGGCTCAGCATCGAGGGGATGGGCCGGATCCAGGAGACCATGCGCGAGGTGGCCCAGGTCATCGAGGGACTGGGCAAGCGCTCGGACGAGATCGGCGTGATCGTCGAGGCGATCGAGGACATCGCCGACCAGACCAACCTGCTGGCCCTGAACGCCGCCATCGAGGCGGCCCGGGCCGGCGACGCGGGCAAGGGCTTCGCGGTGGTCGCCGACGAGGTCCGCAGGCTCGCGGAGCATTCGGCCAAGGCCACCGGCGAGATCGCCCGGATCATCCGCAGCATCCAGCATGAGACCTCGCAGGCGATCGACTCGACCCACCAGGGCACCAAGGCCACCCAGGAGGGCGGCGAGCTCGCCCGGAAGGCCGGCGAGACCCTCGAGGGAATCGTCGCCTCGGTCAGCCAGGCGAGCGTCAGCATGGCCCGGATCGCTCAGGCGAGCGAGGCCCAGGCGCGCGGGGCCGACCAGATCACCGACGCGGTCGCGCGAATGAGCGCCATGACCCAGGAGGTGACCCTCGCGCTCCAGGAGCAGGCCCAGGCCTCGGACCTCATCATCCGCTCGGCCGAGACCATGAACCAGCGCACCCAGGACGTCACCCTGCAGGCCGCCGAGCAGCGGCAGGGGGGCGAGCAGGTCGTCAGGTCCCTCGAGCGCATCAATCAGTCGGCCGCCGAGGCCGTGAGCAGCACCGGCCTCATCGCGAGCTCGGCAGCCGACCTGCAGCGCCAGGCCAGCGAGTTGCTCGCCGCGATCGCCTTCTTCAAGCTGAGCGAGGAATTGGCGCTGAGGGTTCCCCCCTCGTCGGGGCCGGGACTCGGCCTGCTGGGCGAGGCCACCCGTTGAGCTGAGGTGGCTCATAGCGATCCTCTGCGGACGGTGCTAGGCTGGGCCCGGCCCCGTCCTTAGAGGAGGTTATCCCTCATGTCCGCTCCCGCGTCCCGCCCCTGGATCCCCCCTGCCGCCCTCATCACGGGCCAGCTCGCGCACGGCGCATCCTGGCTGCTGCTGATGGCGTTCGCCTGGCCTTCGACCCCAGGCCTGTCGATGCCCGGCCTCGCCTGGATTCACGCGGTCGCGCTCGGGTGGCTCACCCTGACCGCGCTCGGCGTCATGGTCCACGTGATTCCCGGCTTCCTCGACATCGAGTGGATCGCCGAGGGCGTGGCGCGCTGGTCGCTCTTGCCCTTCGCGCTGGGGGTCCTCCTGCTGGTGGCGGGCTTCGCCCTGACGGCACCCATCGCCCTCTCGGGGGGGGCGGTCCTCATCCTGCTGGGGCTGCTGGGCTTCGCCGGCCCCGCGCTGGCCACCGTCCTCTCCTTCAAGCCGCCGGCCGGCACCAAGGCCCCCTTCCGCTTCTCCTTCACCCTGGTCCTCGGTGCCCTGGGGGTCGCAGCGGCCCTCGGCGCCACCATGGCCTGGGCGCTGGCGGGCGCCCCCTGGGGCCAGGTCCTCGGATGGCTGCCCCCCATCCATGCCGTGCTCGCCGGAGGCGGCTGGCTCACCCTGCTCATCATCGGGGTCTCGACCCGCACCCTCTTCCCGGTGACCGGCCGGCGGCGCGCCGATCACAAGCTACGCTTCCACGTCTGGGTCTCATCGGGCCTGACCCTCGGCTTCGTGCTGCTCTTGGTGGGGCTGCTGCCGGGCGTTGCCCATCCGGCCTGGCGCTGGGCGGGCCTTGCCGCCCTCGCAATCGCCGCTGTCCTCTACGCCATCGACGGCGCGGAGCTCGTGATCGGCGCGCCGAACGATCACAAGCCCCCCATCGCCTTCGTCTCGATGACCCTGATCTACCTGGTCGCCACGGTGCTCATCGGGCTCGGGGTGAATGCGGGTCACCCGGAGTGGCAAGCGGCACTCGCCTTCGTGGGCCTGATCGGCTGGATGGGACAGTCGGTCAACGGCTACCTGATGCACATCGGGATCCGGCTGCTCACCACCGTGGTGCGCGGCGACGATGACGAGACGCGCCCGGGCCAGCTGCTCGTGCCCTGGCTCTCGTGGACGGCGTTCGTGGCGACTCAGGCCGCGGTCGTCGGCGGGACCGCCCTCTTGCTTCTGGGCCTCGGGCACTACCTGCCGTGGGTGGGGGCGTGCGGGCTCGTGGGTTGGGTCGCGCTGATGGTCAACGTGCGCATGGCGTACCTCAAGGCCCGCAAGTGGCCTCAGGACCCCGAGATCCCCCTGATGGTCCTGCCCCTCAGTTAGTGAGCGGGATCTCGACGGTGAACACCGAGCCCTTGCCAATCTCGCTCTCGGCGCGGATCACCCCCCGGTGCTCCTCGACGGCGAGCTTGCAGAACGCGAGCCCCAGCCCGAAGCCGTGCTCGGGGCGATCCTTGCGCCGCTGGATGTGGAAGTACTTGTCGAAGATCCGCGCCAGCTCCTGGATCGGGATGCCCGGGCCGGTGTCGCGGACCTCGAAGCGCAGCGCACCGCTCGCGCGCGAGAGCCTGATGGAGACGCGCCCCTCCTGGGTGAACTTGAGCGCGTTGCCCACGATGTTGGTGAGGACCCGCTTGAGGATGCGTCGATCGCCGAGCAGCGTCGGCAGATCCTCGGGGGCCTCCCAATCGAGAAAAAGCCCCTTGCTCTGGGCCAGCAGCTCGCACTCGGCCACCACGTCCGCCACCAGGTGCCGCGGGTTCACGCTCTCGAAGGCGAGGATCAGGCCCGCTTCCGCCCGGTGAAGCTCCATCAGGTCCTCGATCATCCGGGAGAGATCGAGCACCTGGTCGCGCGCCAGCTGCACCAGCTGCTTCGCGTCGCGCTCGGGCAGCTGCCCCGCGAGGAGCAGGTTCAGGGCGATCCCGATGCCCTCGAGCGGCGAGCGCAGGTCGTGGACCAGCATGGACGAGAAGTCCTTGCGAAGCTGGCGCAGCTCGCGCTCCGCCTCGCGCACCCGGATCGCCGAGCGGATCCGGACCATCAGCTCGTCCGGGTTGATGGGCTTGGTGAGGTACTCGTCGGCGCCGAGGCCGAGGCCCCGCTCGACGCTCAGCGGCTCGAGGTAGGTGGCCGTCAGGATGATGACCGGGATCGCCCGCGTCACCGAGTTGGCCTTGAGCGTCGTCAGGACCTCGAAGCCGTCCATCCCGGGCATCTGCAGATCCAGGATGATCAGGTCGGGCCGCTCCCGCTGGGCGATCGACAGGCCCTCGGGGCCGCTCGAGGCCCCGAGAAAGCCGAGCCCCCGGGCCTGGAGGATCAGCTTGAGCAGGACCCGGTTGTCCTCGTGATCGTCGATGACCAGGACACGCGTATCAGCCGCCACGAGAGACGACCTCCTCGATTCGCGCCAAAAAGCTGCCCACGTCGATGGGCTTGGTGATGTAGCCGTCGAACCCCGCCGCCATCGCGCGGTCGGCGTCTCCGGCCATGGCGTGAGCGGTGAGGGCCACCACCAACGCGGGACGCACCTGCTTGATTTGCACGGCGGCCCCCATGCCGTCGATGGTGCCGGGCAAGGACAGATCCATGAGGATGAGGGCGAAGTCCTCTCGGCACCCCAGGGCGATCGCCTCCTCGCCCGAGACCGCCTCGACGACCTCCCAGCCGCCGAAGCGCAGCAGGTCGCCTGCGAGCTTTCGGTTGTCCTCCACGTCCTCGACCAAGAGCACCCGGCGCATCACACCGCCTCGAGAGGGGCGGTGCGCACGGGCAGCGAGACGGTGAAGGTGCTGCCCACCCCCGGCGCGCTCTCGACCGAGACGGTCCCCCCCAGGAGCCTCGCGGTCTTGAAGCAGATGGGAAGCCCCAGCCCGGTGCCCCCGACCTTGCGCGTGGTCGAGCTGTCCACCTGGTAGAATTCCTCGAAGACCTTGGGGATCTCGTGCGCCGCGAGCCCAATGCCGGTGTCCCGGACCGTGACGCTCCAGTGGTCGCCCGTCGAGCGGGCCGTCAGGTGCACCTCCCCGCTTTCCGAGAACTTGATGGCGTTGGTGAGCAGGTTGAGCACGATCTGGCGCACCTTGGTCACGTCGCTCAGTGCCTCGGCGGGGGCCCCGTCCAGCTCGGCATGCAGCCGCAGGCCCTTCTTGCGCGCGAGCGGCTCAACCGCGGTCACGGCGTGCATCAGCACCTCGCGTGGGGTGAAGGGCTCCAAGCGCACCGGCATCCGCGCCGACTCGATCTTGGCGATGTCGAGCACGTCGTTGATGAGGTCCAGGAGGTGCTTGCCGTTGCGCAGGACCCGCTCCAGGCCGTCGCGCTGCTGGTCGTTGACCCCCCCGTAGAACTGCTTGAGCAGCATGTCCGAGAAGCCGATGATCGAGTTGAGGGGCGTGCGCAGCTCGTGGCTCATCTTGGCGAGGAACTCGCTCTTGAGGCGGTTGGCCTCCGCGAGCTCGACGTTCTTCTGGGCGAGCTCGGCGGTGCGGGCCTCGACCAGCGCCTCGAGGTTCTCGTTGGTCTCGCGCAGCGCCCGGTACAAGCGCGCGTTCTCCACCGCGATCCCGCCCTGGCGCGCCAGCGAGACGAAGATCTCCTCGTCCTCGGCCGCGAACGGGGTCCCGTCCAGCTTGTCGCTCGCCATCAAGAGGCCGATGCTCTTGCCGTCCTTGTCGGCCAGAGGGACCCCGATCAGTCGGCGGATGTGGAGGTGGTCCGCGGGAAAGCCGCGGCGGCCGGGGTAGCTCGCGACATCGTCGAGACGCACGGGTTTGCCGCCGAAGAAGACATCCGAGATGAGGCCCTTGCCGAGCGGGATCATGAACGAGCCGTGGCCGGGATCGCGGCGATCCCCCTCGTGGTGGTAGGAGAAGGCCGCCGACACCAGGCCGGTGAACTGGTCGTTGACCTGGTAGATGATGGCCGCATGGGAGTTGACCAGCAAGCGCGCCGCGTCCACGATGACCTGGAAGATCTTGTCCAGCTCGGACTCGGCGGTGATCGCAACGGCGATCGCGTTCAAAGCCTCGTTTAGCAAGCGATGGCGCTGGTCCATGGTGGCTGGAAGGGTGGCCTCAAACTCGTTCATACGGGACATTATACCCGTATACCAGTCGGCATGCGATTGTTCTGTTATCAAAATACATAGCCCTCCCTGAGAAAGCCTAGATCGGATTCCGAGCGAGGATCATCGGTAGTAGTTACGGATGGACGCGACGAGATCGCGCCGCGCACGAGGTCGGGCGCCCGGGTGTTTCCTCCGCGCCCGGCTTGGCCTACATTGGGGCGAGGGGGGGCTTTTTCGAGCGCGAGGGCCGCAAGCGATGGGCGTCAGCTACTACTACCTGAACCCCCTCGAAAGCGCCCCCGGCGAGGCGGGCAGCCAGGAGGCCGAGGTCCTCCGCCTGGCGATCGCCCTCGACGAAGGCCGCACCGCCGAGCAACTGGTCGACATCCTCTTCGAATCCCTCGGCGGGCTGGTCCCGTTCGATCGGATCGGCATGGCGGTGCTCGACGCCGGGGGGGTGCTGCACGCACGGCACGTGCGATCCAGGCAGCCCATCCTTTGGGGACCGGGCGAGCGCGGGGTGGTCGAGGGCTCGAGCCTCGCCCCTATCCTGAAAGAGGGCAAGCTCCGCATCATCGACGACCTGGAAGCCTATTCCCGCGAGCATCCCGCCTCCTCCTCGAGCGCCGCGCTGGTCCAGGAGGGCATGCGCGCAAGCCTCACCTTGCCGCTATCGAGCCGCCAGCGCCCGGTGGGGGTCGTCTTCTTCACCAGCGCCCGGCCCCACGTCTACTCCGCCGAGCAGGTGCCGTTCCTCAGCGCCCTGGCCATCATCCTGGGGCTCGCGCTGGAGCGCAGC
Source organism: Pantanalinema sp. (assembly GCA_036704125.1). NCBI lineage: Bacteria > Bacillati > Cyanobacteriota > Cyanophyceae > Leptolyngbyales > Leptolyngbyaceae > Pantanalinema > Pantanalinema sp. Next base: position 14,885 of record DATNQI010000053.1, read on the forward strand.
GAGTTCCTCGGCGAGCTGCAGGCGGCGAACGCGCGCCTGAAGAGCCTCGACGAGCTCAAGAACAACTTCCTGAGCAACCTCAGCCACGAGCTGCGAACGCCGCTCAGCCAGGTGCTCGGCTTCACCTACTGCCTCGAGGAGGAGATCGCAGGAGCCTTGAGCCCCGATCAGCGCGCGGCCCTCGCCCAGGTCCGCACCGGCGCCGAGCGACTCTCGAGCCTGCTCCACGACCTCTTCGACTTCACGGCGCTGCAATCGGGCTTGCTCTCGCTCGAAAAGGTGCCCGTCGATCTCGACGAGCTGCTGCGCGAGATCGCCAATGAGAGCCGGCCGGCGCTCCAGGAGGCGGGACTCAGCCTCTCGATCAACCTCTCACGCGACGACCTGGCGCTCGAAGGGGACCCGCCCCGGCTGGCCCATGCGATCCGCGCCCTGCTGGACAACGCGCGCAAGTTCACGCCCGGCCCCGGGCTGATCGAGATGAATGCAGGACAGGAGGGGGGCGAGGTCTGGTTCGAGGTGCGCGACACGGGCATCGGCATCTCCCCGGCGGATCAAGGGCGGATCTTCGAGAGCTTCTCACAGCTGGAGAGCGGGCCTGCCCGGCGCTACCCGGGCACCGGCCTGGGGCTGCCCCTCGCGCGCGCCATCGTCGAGGCCCACGGCGGTCGCATCACCCTGATCAGCGAGCTCGGCAAGGGGACGACCTTTCGCGTCACCTTGCCGAGCTCGGATGGGTAGTCGCCGCGTTACTTGCGGTTCTTGACGTACTTGTCCAGGAAGTTGGCCGTGGCCGTGAAGCTCTTGATGCGGTTGGTCAGCTTCACCACCCCGTGGCCCTCGTCGCCGAAGAGCAGGTACTCGACCGGGTGCTCCTTCTCGCGCAGGGTGGCCACGATCTGGTCGGCCTCGGTCTTGGGCACGCGCGGGTCGTTGGCCCCCTGGACGACCATCAGGGGCGCCTTGATCTTGTCCACATGGTTGATGGGCGAGACCTCCTCCAGGAACTCCCGGTCGGTCTCGAGGCTGCCGTACTCGGCCTCGCGCAGCGGGCGGCGCCAGGGGCCGGTGTTCTCCAGGAAGGTGACCAGGTTGGACATGCCCACCGTGTCGACGCCCGCCGCCCAGAGATCCGGCAGCATGGTCAGGGCCGCGAGGGTCATGTAGCCGCCGTAGCTGCCGCCCATGATGGCGATCTTCTTGGGGTTGGCGTAGCCAGAGGCGTTGAGGTAACGCACGGCGTACTCGACGTCCTTGATGGCGTCCTTGCGCTTGGTGGTGTCGTCCAGGTGGGTGTAGGTCTTGCCGTAGCCTACGCTACCCCGGATGTTGAGGGCCATCAGGCCGTAGCCGCGGCTGAGGTAGTACTGGAAGGAACTCGCGAAGTCGGGGCGCTCCTGGCTCTCGGGTCCCCCGTGGACGTAGACGATCACGGGAAGGGACTTGTTCTTGATCGCTCCCTGGGGCAGGTACATGAAGGCCGGGATCGAACGGCCATCGAACGACGGGTACTTGACCAGCGAGGGCATCACGAAGGTGCTGCGCGGGATTCCCGCCAGCGAGCTTTTGGTCACCTGGCTCGCGACCTTCCTGGCCAGGTCGTAGGTCCACACGTCGGTGTTGTGCTGGGGGCCGCTGAAGGTAAAGACCAGGCTCTTGCCGTCGGGTGAAAAGCTCAGGCGGTCGATGACGCCCTGGGGCAGGCCCGTGACCCGCTCGGACTTGGGCGAGCCGATGCCGCGCAGGTAGAGATCCGAGTAGCCGTCTCGGTTGGCGAGGTAGGCGATGCGATCGCGCTGGTCGCTCAGCTCGATGCCCTCGACCTCGATGGCGTCACGGGTCATGAACATGACCTTGGCGGCCGGGTCGCGCGGATCGAGACTCGCCAGGCACGTGAACTCGCGGCCCTCGTCCGAGGCGAAGTACAGCTTGCCGTCCTTGCCGAACGAAACCGACTCGTAGTTGGCGTTGCCCGTATGGGGCGTGAGCAGGCGCTCGGTGCCCGTCTGCAGATCCAGCAGGTAGAGGTTCGCGTTGGAGGGGGTGTCCACCCGGCTGAAGACGACGCTCTTGCCGTCGGGGGAGAAGGCGAGGGCGTAGTTGGTGCCGTCCTGGGTCAGCACCCGCTTGGCCTTGCGGGTCGAGAGGTCCATCACGTAAAGGTCGAAGAAGGCGACGTTACGGCTGTTGGCCGCATAGACGATCTGCTTGCCGTCAGGGGAGAAGGCGCCGAAGGTGTGGATGGCCTTGGGGTTGCTGGTGAGGGCGACCGTATGCGAACCGTCGGAGGAGATCAGGTTGAGCTGGGTGCGCTCGTCGCCGCCCGTGTCCTTGGCAAACAGGAACCAGTCACCCTTCGGCGAGCGGACAGCCCCCTTCACCGCATCGGGGTAGAAGGTCAACTGCTCGGGCCAGCCCCCCTCGCGCGGCACGCGCCAGAGCTGCGGCACGCCGGTGATGTTGGTCGAGAACACGACCTGCTTGCCGTCGGGGGTGAAGACGCCGGCGCTCGCGGTGCGCATCTGGAGGTACTGCTGGATCGGATAGGCCGCCAGGGCGCTCTGCTGCACCGAGGCGAGCATGGCGCCCGTGACCAGGGCGGCGCCCAGGGCCCGGGCGATGGGATTCATGGGCATGGATTCTCCTTGCACGAGGGGGGACCGAAACTAGAGCGTCTACAAAACTGTTCATTCAAGCCGCCCATGGCGGCCAAAGTCCGTAACATGCCTGGTTTTGTTAGATGCTCTCAGTCTAGAAAGAGGGCCCGCAAATGGCAAGCTTAGTCGGAGCGCCTGACGAAACTGTTCCTCCTAGCCGCCCACGGCGGCCAACGATCGTAACATGCCAGGTTTCGTCAGGTGCTCTTTTCGCGGGTGAGGAGCACCCCTGCCGCCAGGATCAAGCCCCCGCCGAGCCACGTGGCCCAGGTGGGCAGGTCGTGGAAGAAGAAGATGCCGAGCACGGCGGCGATGAACGGGGTGAAGAGCGAGACGATGCTCGCCGTCGTCGCGCGGGCGTGCTGGTAGCCCAGGGTCATGAAGACCTGGGCCACCGTGGCCGAGACGGCCACCCCCGACAGCAGGCCCCACTCGAGCGGGCTAGGGTGGCGGTAGCCCGGCACCATCAAGGGCAGGGTCAGAAGCGAGGCGACCGCCGAGAAGTACAGCACGATCACCCAGGGGCTGTTGCGGGCGGTGGCTCGCTTGACGGCCACGTAGGCGAAGGCCGCGAACAGGCCCGAGCTTAGCGCGACCAGGGCCTCCCAGTGCAGAAAGCCGCCCTTGGGCCCCACCACGAAAGCCACCCCCGCGCTCGCGAGCAGAAGGGCGAGGACGCTCGGGCGGCTCAGCCGCTCGCCGAGCACGAAGGTCGCGACGATCGCGGTGAAGAACGGCGAGGTGTAGTTCAAGAGGACCGCATCGGCCAGGTAGAGCGTCGAGATGCCGAAGAAGAAGGCGGTGAGCGCCGCCCAGCCGAGCACCCCGCGCCAGACGAGGATCCCCTTGTCCCGGGCCGCGAAGGGCTGTCCCGTGAGGGCCATCCAGGCGGCGATCATCAAGAGCCCCCCGAAGGCGCGGAAGAAGGAGACCTCGAGGAAGGGCAGGGTGGCGCTCGCCTGTTTGACGAAGGCCCCCATGACGGCGAAGCACACGCTCGAGCCGAGCATGAAAGCGTACCCCTTGCGCTCGGAATGGGCGGAAGGAAGCATCGGCAGGGCGTTTGACGTGTCGGGCATGCGGCGATTCTAGCATGCCGGGGCGCTTTGCCGGGATAGCAAAAAAACGTTCGGGCTGCTTGCTGTAAACTGGGAGGGTACATCCCGCCAGCACGAGGAGGGGCCATGGCCACCGAGAAGAAACCCTACACCCCCGAGGAGTTCGACGCCGAGCGCGAACGCACCCGGAATTTCGTGGGCGGGGTGCTTTCGCGGCTCAAGTGGGAGCTCTACCACGACAAGGACGTGGTGGAGGCCGTCGAGCTCGGCCTGACCCGCAACCAGCTCGAGTACGGCACGCGCTTCTGCCCCTGCTACGGCCCGCTCTCGTACGTCAAGGCCGACGGCAAGAAGAACCTGGCTGCCATCTGCCCGTGCCCGGCGGCCGTGCGCATGGACGCCACCGAGTCCGGAGCCTACGGCCCCTTCTCCACCCGCGAGGAGCTGATGGAGAAGACCAAGGACTGGCCCGCCCCCGGCGACATCGAACAGCGCGAGGACGGCTGGTACATGACCAGCCACCACCCCGGCATCGACCACTGCATGATCTTCGTCAAGGCCGGAACGGGCTGGAACGCGTAAACTCCCGGCGTGCTAAACTGGTGCTCATGAAGATTACGAGCGCCGAATTCGCCGCCTGCGCGGTGAACCCCAGTCAATACCCCAAGCCCGCGTTGCCGGCGATCGCCATGGTCGGCCGCTCCAACGTGGGCAAGTCCTCCTTGATCAATCGCCTTCTCCAGCGCAAGAGCCTGGCGCGCACCAGCTCGTCGCCCGGCAAGACCGCGACCCTCAACTTCTACCGGGTCAACCGCGCCTTCGACCTGGTCGATCTGCCCGGCTACGGCTACGCCGAGGTCTCCAAGGTGAAGAAGGCCCAGTGGGCCCAGATGATCGAGACCTACCTCAAGGAGTGTCCCACCCTTCACGGCGTGCTCCAGATCGTCGATCTGCGCCACCCGCCCTCGGACCTGGACGTGCAGATGTTCGAGTGGCTCCAGGCCGAGGGGATCCCCACCACGGTGATCGCGACCAAGGCCGACAAGCTCGGGCGCTCCAAGTGGGAGGCCCACCGCAAGGTCTGCGCCGAGACGCTGCTGCTGGAAGACGCCCCGCGCGAGGCCCTGATCGTCGCCTCGTCCGAGACGGGCGAGGCCAAGGACCGCATCTGGGGCGTCGTCTCGAACTACCTGGCCCTGCCTCCGCTGCGCAACGTCGAACCGGACGAGGCGCAGGCCGAGGAGGTCTAGGCCGTCGCGCTCAAGGCCGAGATCGGGAGGATCTGGGGGTCGTCGCCCGCCATCGGGGTGATGCGCGCCTTCTCCTTGTCGATGAAGGTCACGACGAGCCGGCAGGATTCGCAGCAGTACCCCAGCCACTTGGAGACGCGCGTCAGGCGATGGCGGCAGCGGGGGCAGCGATAGTCGTTCAGCACCATGCGAGCCTTCCTTTCCTGTCCTGGCCGCCATCCTAGCACGTAAATGTTTCGTGAAGATTGCGTGACGCATTCCTGTCCGTTTTCTTTCGGCTAACTCTCTGGAGAGGAGCCCTCTTGCGCCACCAGCAATGGATGCAGCAGGCCATGACGGCCGCGGATCATGCGCGCGCGCTGGGCGAGGTCCCCGTCGGGGCGGTGCTGGTCCACGAGGGCAGGGTCGTCGCCACGGGCTGGAACACCCGCGAGACCCAGTGCGATCCGACGGGCCACGCGGAGCTGATGGCCATGCGCCTCGGCGGCGAGGCCCTGGGGCGGTGGCGCCTGACGGGCTGCACCCTGTACGTCACGCTCGAGCCCTGCCCCATGTGCGCGCCGGCCCTGGTGCAGGCCCGGCTGGACCGTGTGGTATTCGGGGCCTACGATCCCAAGCTCGGGGGGGCCGGATCGGTCTTCAGCCTGATCGAGCGGCCCGAGTACCCTCACCGGGTCGAGGTGATCGGGGGGATCATGGAGGCCGAATGCCAGGCGCAACTCATGGCCTTCTTCGAGGCGAAGCGAGAAAGGTGAGGGAAAGTCGGGGCGCGAGGGTTGACGATTAAAGCGAGCTTTTGATAAAGTAATCCTTGTCGGCGGCGCGAGTCGCCCGACACCGAGCCTGGAGGGTAACCGAATGGTGAGGAGGCTGACTCGAAATCAGTTACCCCGCAAGGGGCTGTGGGTTCGAATCCCATGCCCTCCGCTCTAAAAGCCGCCCCGCGTCATGCGGGGCGGCCTTTTTTTGGTTCTCCCCGCCCCCTGGTGGGGCGGGGCTGGGGGTGGGGGGATCTCGATCGTTCCGAGCCCTAGGCTTCCTTGGGCGGAAAGAACCGCTCCAGGGGCAGCGACAGGTCCGCCATCTCGAGGAGCAGCTCTCTGGGCGGCAGCTCGTTGCGGTTCAGGTCCACCGGTCCCAGCTCCGCCATGGCCCGGAAGAAGCCCGCGACCACCTGCGGGTCGAAGTGCGACCCCGCGCAGCGGCGCATCTCCAGGAGCGCGTCCATGATCGGGACGCGAGGGCGATACTTGCGATCGCTCGTCAGCGTGTCGAACGCGTCGGCCAGCGCCAGGATCCGGCCCCCGACGGGGATCGCTTCCCCCTTGAGGCGGCGCGGGTAACCGGCACCGTCGTAGCGCTCGTGGTGCGAGCAGGCCGCATCCGCCACGTCCCGCATCTGCTTGAAGGGCTCCAGGATCCGATACCCCTTGCCCGGATGCTGCTTGATGATCGCGAACTCCTCGTCCGTCAGGCGCGAGGGCTTGTTGAGGATCTCGTCGGGGATGCCGATCTTGCCGATGTCGTGCATGATGCCGCCCAGCTTGATGCGCTGGCATTGCTCCGGGTCCAGCCCCATGGCGATCGCGGTCAGGTACCCGTACTGCGCCACGTTGTCGGAGTGGTTGGCCGTGTACTTGTCCTTGCTGTCCAGGGCGCGCGCGAGCCCCTTGATGGTCTCGAGGATCCCCTCGTTGACCTGCTCCATGAGGGCGTGGTTGTCGAAGGCGAGGCCCAGCTTGCGCCCCACGTTCTCGATCAGGTCCAGCTCCGCCTGGGTGAAGTCGGTGCCGTCCTTCTTGTTGAACACCTCCAGGATCCCGTAGTGCTGGCGGTGGGTGTGAATCGGCGCGAGCGCCACCTGTCGCTCGCGGCACAGGGCATGGTCGGGCCCCATCTCGGCGGCGATGGCCTCGGCGTTGCGGATCTCGACCCCCTTGAGCGCCGCCTGGGCGTTGGCGAGCTTGCCGCACGCGTGGCCCGAGAGGCAGCCGCCGCTCGCGTAGGGGCAGCCCTCCGCAACCGTGACGTCCAGGGGCTGCTGCAGGCGCGCCTTGGGGCGCGAGAAGACGAGGACCTTCTCGACGTCGAGGGCCTTCTGCACCAGGCGGACCGTCGCGCTCAAAAGCCCGGGGAGATCCGGTCGCAGCATGATCTCGTCCAGCTCGCTCAGGAAGGCCTGGAAGGCCTCGTGACGCTCGGAGAGACGCAGCAGGGTCTCGGAGTCCATCGCCGCGACCACCTGGGGCACGAAGGCGGCGATGAGAGCCTCCTCCTCGGGGCTGAACTCCTTGATGGAGCTGCTCGCCAGCGCGAGGACCCCGAGGGCCGTCTCGCGCGCGATCAAGGGGATGAAGAGCAAGGTTGGGAAGCGCCAGTCGGCGATCTCGGCCGGCATCGAGAAGCCGTGATCGCCGTTCGCGTCCTGCACCAGCACCGGCTGGCGCTGGAGGGCCAGGTACTCGAAGAAGGGAAGCTGGTTGCGCCCGGGCGCCGAGAGCTCGGCCATGGACCGGCCGATGGGCACCAGCGTCACGCGGTCCATGCCGAACATGCGCATGGCGGCGTCGCGGATGCAGCGGCGGCGCGCCTCGTGATCGCTGAGCGCGAGGATGTCCCCTGAAAGGCGCGCCAGTTCCTGCCAGGTCTTTAGACGATCATCCGGGGTCGTTGCCATGGTTGCTCCCGAAAAAGGCTCCCTTCCGGTACGGAAGGGAGCCGATGCCATTGGATGGTTAGTTGGGAATCGTGAAGCTGTTGGTGGCCACGTAGCCGTCAAGCAGCTTGACGTTCCAGCTGCCCGGGGTGGAGCCCTTGTCACAGTTCATGACGCGATCCAAGACGCCATCCGAGTTCCGCTTTGCCACCCAGCCCGTGCCAGACTTGGTGTTGAGGTACATCTTGAACTGGCTTCCGCCACTGATGTACAGTCGCTCGACCGCCCAGCCCTGGGGCACGGCCTTTCCATTGCTGAAACCGACGAAGTAATTGAACTTGAGCGATTCAGAGGCGCCTGCGGGATCGGTGAAGGTGAGGTTGGCGCTACCAAGGCCGACGGAGGCGAGGTTGAGGTCAGCCTGGAAGATGCCCTGGATCTTCGAGCCCTGCAGCCCCGCGACGCCAGCCGAGGCGGTCGCGATCGTCAGATCGAGGGTGGTCGAGTCCATCATGTCGACCTTTTCGTTGCTGGTGCCGGGCACCGTGATGGACTTGGTCGCCACCAGCGCGCTGCCGGTGGCCACCAGGTTGCCGTTCATGGCCTCGAAGCTGCCCTGGTAGCGCCTGCCGCCCGTCACATCTTCCCAGGAATTGCCGGGGAGATCTTGCCAGGCAGGGACGCTCTGGATCAGGCGGGTGAGACTCGCCATCCGGTAGGGACTCGCAAGGCCTGCCGCCTGCTGGAGGCCGGCGGCCTGCTGCAAGGCCGAGACGGGGCCATTGATCACCGTGGCGAAGCCGGCCGCTTGCTGCAGCGTGGCGGACTGGGCGGTGGTGAGCGCCTGCTTCTCGGCAAGGGTCAGGCCCGTGGCGGGGTTGTCGGTGCCGCCGGTCTGCTTGGTGTCACCCGTCTTCTTGTTGTTGGCCAGGAACTGCTGCATGTCGCAGCCGGCCGAGAGAACGGCGAGGGCGGTGCAGGCAAGCAGGGCGGGGCGGAAAGCCTTCATCTTCAACTCCTTATCGATCAGAACACTTGCTTAGTTGTTTCCCGGACGAAGGCTCGGTTAAACCTTCCCTTAATAGATTAAGGTGCGGAACTTACCGCTTCTCCGAGCTGGGACAGCTCGAAGGCGGCCCCCAGCTGAACGAACATGGCCCGGGCCTCCTCGGCGCTCTTCCTCGCGCCGACGGCATCCCCGCGCGCGGAAAGCACCCGCGAGAGCTGCGCGTGGGCCCGCGCCAGATCGAGCGGCGACTCGAGCGGCGCGATCCGCGCGATCGCCTCTTGCGCCTTGAGCTGCGCCAGGTCCAGCGCGCCGTCCACCACGTGGATCTGGCTCTCGATCCGCGGCAGCACCGCGAGGGTCCCGTCGTCGCCGAGCTCCAGCGCGAATTGCCGGGCCTCGTTCACGAACCGCCAGGCCTCGTTCGCCGCCCCGAGCTCCGCCCATACCCGACCGATGGTCATGAAGACCTCGGGATAGACCTCCTTGGACTCCAGCTCCTGGAAGATCGAGAGGGCCTCTTGCATGGCGCTCACCGCGCCTTGGCCGTCTGCGCGGCGCGAGGCGATCTCGCCCAGGTTGAACAGGACGATCCCCTCGCCCTGGCGATCGCCGACCTTCCGCTTGAGGACGAGGGCCTTGCCCAGGTGATCCTCGGCCTCCTCGAGGGCCCCGCGGTTGAGCAGCAGCGTCCCGTGGTTGTTGTGGACCAGGCTGATGTACCAGGGATCGCCGATCCGCTCGTAGGCCTGCAGCGCGCGCCGGTAGAAGTCGTCGGCCTCCCGCCACTCCCCAAGGTTCGAGTGGATGTTGGCCAGGCTGTTGTAGCAGGTCGCCTGGCCGGTGATGTCCTTGCAGGCCTCCCGGAACTCGAGGGAAAGGCGGGTGTGCATGATGGCCCGCACCGAGTCCCCGCGGCGGTTGTAGCAGATGCCCAGGTACGAGTGGGCCTGGCCGATCTCGCGATCGAGCGCGGTCCCTTCCATCAGCTCCAGGGCCTTCTCGCAGAGCTGGATGCACTCCTCGATCTGGCCCAGGCGATACTTGGCGTAGCCCATCTTCGAGAGCAGCGGGGCCCGCTCCAGCTTCGCCTCCTGAGGCAGCGCGTCGTGGCCCTGCTGGAAGCTGTCGAGCGCTGCCTGGTACTCGCCCTTTCGCTCCAGGGCGTCGCCCTGGCTGCGCAGCACGTTCGCCCGCGCGCTCGGGGTCGGGGCGATGGAAAGGGCCGACTCCAGCGCGGCGAAGGCCTGGTCGTACTGGCTCAGCGAGGTGAGGACCTGACCGAGTAACCAGTGAACCTCCCACTTCGCGGGGGTCGCCAGGTCCGCCACCTGCTGCATGACCTGGGTGGCACGCTCCAGGTCGGCCCGCGAGCGCGAAAGGTCGAAGAAGGCGAAGGAGCGCTTGGCCGAGAGGTACAGGTACTTGAGGCCCGGGGCGTGCTGGTCGGCCAGCAGGAAGTGGTGCGCCAGGAGGTGGGCGTTCTCCTCGAGGTGGCCCGCGTAGAGGGCCTCCAGGGCGCGTCCGGTGCGACCGTGAAGATCCTTCCTGCTGCTGAGCAGCAGGCTGTGATAGGCCACCTCCTGGATCAGCGGCTGGGTGAAGGCGAAGTCGCCCTGCGAGTTCTGGTACAGGAAGCCCATGCGGCACAGGTCCTGCAGCGAGTGCAGGTTGTCGGTGGCGCGCTGGCCCACCTCCTCGACGATGCCCAGCGAGAAGGTCCGACCCAGGAGGGCGCCGACCTGCAAGAGCCCCTTGTGGGATCGCCCGAGGCGATCGAGGCGCGAGGCGACCGCCCCGTGAATGGTGCTCGGCAGGCGGATGTCGGCCTCGGCCATCATCAGGACCCAGGCCCCGTCAGGCCCCTGGGCGATCGCCTTGCCGTCGATCAGCGAGGTGATCAGCTCGTGGAGGTAGAACGGGTTGCCCGCGGCGCGCTCCAGGACCTGCCGGATCAAGGGTGCGAGCGCGGCCTCGCCGCTGATGGCCTCGGGGGTCACGTGGAGGATCGCCGCGGCGATCGCGAGGCTCTCCTCGGCCGCGAAGGGGCTGAGCTGGATGGCGAGCAGGTCCTTCTTCCAGGAGTCCAAGGGCAGCTTGGTCGCCTCGGCGCGCTGCTGGCAGAGGATCATGACCTTGGCCGGGGCCGAGTGCAGGGCAAGGGCCTGAAGGAAGGCGCGGAACCACTCGAGCGAGGCCTCGTCCGCCCACTGCAAGTCCTCGAGGGAGAGCAGGAGGGGGCCCGTTTCGGCGATGCGCAGGAGGACGCCGTTGAGGGCCGAAAGGGCGGCGTTGCGGCGCTGCTCCTGCGAGAGCGAGGCGAGCTCGGCATCGGCCGGTTCCAGGCCCAGGAAGGCCCCCAGTCGATCGGCGAGGCGAGCCCCCTCGCCCGGATCGAGGCGCAGGCACCACTCGCCCAGGCGCCGGCGAAGCTCGGCGGTCGAGGCGGTGGGGGGGGCATCCAGCCAGTAATGCAACAAATTCGTGACCAGGCCGAACGACGCCGTGCTGGTGTAGGACTGGCAGCGCGCCCGGATGGTGACGGGGGCGGGCACGCAACGCTGCTGCACGAACTGCGAGACCAGGCGCGACTTGCCCATCCCCGCCTCGCCGTTGACCACCGCCAGCTGTGGCGCGCCCTCGCACGCCAAGAGCCAGGCCTGGGCCAGCTGCTCGATCTCGTGCCTGCGCCCGACGAAGGCGCCGCGCTCGCGGCCGATGTCGGTCTTGTGGCGCGGGGCCACCACCTCGTAGGTCTCGACCGGGACTGAGCGGCCCTTGACCGTCACGGCGGGCATGGGCAGGAAGTCGAAGGCTTCGGAGGCCAGCCGGTAGGTCTCGTGGCTGACCAGGGCCTTGCCGGGACGGGCGGCGGCCTCCATGCTCTGGGCGAGGTTGACCGTCTCTCCCATGACCGTGTAGTCCCGCTTCTGCTCGCCGCCGACGGCGCCCGCGACCACCAGGCCCGTGTGGATGCCGATCCGGACCCTGAGGCTGATGCCGGTGCGCTCCTCGAGCTTGGCCGCGAAGGCCCGGGCGGCCTCCTGCATCTCGAAGGCGGCGTGCACCGCGCGCTCCGGATCGTCCTCGTGGGCGATGGGCGCCCCGAACAGGGCCATGATCGCGTCGCCGATGTACTTGTCGACCACCCCGCCGAAGCGGTAGATGGGCTCGGTGAGGACCTCGAAGAACTGGTTGACGATCTCGGTGACCTGCTGCGGGTCGAGCTTCTCGCTCATGGCGGTGAAGCCCGAGACGTCCGTGAAGAGCACCGTGACCACCCGACGATCGCCCGCGTTCGAGGTGGAGGCCTGCGCGCGCGCGCCGCTCAGCTGGACGCCGCACTGGGTGCAGAAGGTGCTGTCAGGGCGGCACAGGGCCTGGCAGGCGCCGCAGGGGATGCCGAGCTTCTTCCCGCACTGGGTGCAGAACTTGGCGTCGGACCTGACAGACGCCTCACAATGCGTACAGTTCAAGGTTTCGTGCCTCTCCGATAGGGCGCAGGCCCCGCGCTCGCAACGACCGACAGGCAGCTTCCGCCCGTGTCAGTATACCACGGGGCCCAAGCGCCCTAGGGGTGGAAGAAGAAGGCGATGGCCAGGATGGCGTAGGCGGCGAGCAGCTGAGCGCCCTCGAACCAGTTGGACTCCCCGTCCTGGGCGATCATGTTCGCGATGGCGACCGCGATGCCGATGGCGACCACCTCGAACAGGTTGAAGTGCAGAGTCAAGGGCTGGCCGATGGCCCAGCCGACCAGCACCAGGATGGGGGCGACCAGCAGGGCGATCTGGAGGCTCGAGCCCACGGCGATGCCCAGCGAGAGATCCATCTTGTTCTTCATGGCGACGGTGACGGCCGTCAGGTGCTCGGCGGCGTTGCCGATCAGCGGAATCAAGATGACGCCGATGAACAGCTCCGAGAGGCCCCACTTGTGGGTGACCGCCTCGATCGAGCCGACCAGGAACTCGCTCTCGATCGCCACCAGGGCGGTGGCCCCAAGCAGCAGGGCGATCGCCTTGGGCTGCGAGAGCGTCGGCTCCTCGACGCCCTCGCCATGGCTGCTGCCGTCGTACAGGTGGGAATGGGTCTTGAGCGAGAAGACCAGGCTCAGGCCATAGACGACCAGGAGCAGGATCGCCACCCAGTGCGACAGGTTCTGGACGCCCGGCGTCGCGAGGGTCACCGGCGAGGTGTAGACGAAGGCGGCCGGGATCAAGAGCGAGCTCACCGCGAGCATCAGCATGGCGCCGTTGGCGCCCGCGATCGTGCGGTTGAAGCGCTGCTCCTTGTGCTTGAGGCCGCCCAGCAGGACCGAGAGGCCGAGGACCAGGAGGAGGTTGCCCAGGATCGAGCCCGTGATCGAGGCCTGGACCACCATGAGCAGGCCCTTCTGCAGGGCGATCACCGCGATGATCAGCTCGACCGCGTTGCCGAAGGTCGCGTTGAGCAGGCCGCCGATGCCGGGGCCCGCCTTGATGGCGATCTCCTCGGTCGCGTAGCCCATCAGCTTGGCGAGCGGCACGATGGCCAGGCAACTGGTGACGAAGACGACGGTCGGATCCCAGTGCAGGAGCTCGGCGAGGACGCTGACGGGGATGAAGACCAGCAGGAGGTAGAGGTATTTCATCGAACAAGCTCCGAAACCAGCAGGCGGTTGACCGCATCGGGCTTGGCCCTGCCCTGGGTCTCTTTCATGACCTGGCCCACCAGGAAGCCCATGACCTTGACCTTGCCCGCATGGTACTCCGCCACCTGGGCCGGGTGCGCGGCGAGCACCGCGCGGATCGCCTCGACGATGGCCCCCTCGTCCGAGATCTGGGTCACGCCCATTTCGGCGACGAGGGCCTCGGGATCCTTGCCGGTCTCGAGCATCTTTACGACGATGGCCTTTGCGATCTTGCCGCTGATCACCTCGGCGTCGATCAGCTCCACCAGCTTGCGCAGCTGGTCGGGCTTGACGGGCAGCTCCGAAAGGGCGAGCTTGCTTGAGTTGAGGTGAGCCGCAACGTCTCCCATCAGCCAGTTGGCGATTCCCTTGGGGTTGGGGCTGCCTGCGATCGCCGCATCGAAGTAGTGCGCGAGCTCCAGGTTGTCCGTGAGGACCCCCGCGTCGTAGGCGGGCAGGCCGACGACCTCCTGGTAGCGCTGACGGCGCGCGGCGGGAAGCTCGGGCAGCTTGGCGCGCACCCGCTCGACCACCTCGCGCGGGATCACCAGGTCCGAGAGATCCGGCTCGGGGAAGTAGCGGTAATCGTGCGCCTCTTCCTTGGATCGCATGGAGACGGTCACGCCGCGCTCCTCGCTCCAGGTGCGGGTCTCCTGCACGACGCGGCCGCCCTCGTCGAGGACCCTCGCCTGACGCTCGATCTCGTACTCGAGGGCCTTCTGGACCGCGCGGAAGGAGTTCATGTTCTTGAGCTCGGTGCGGGTGCCGAACGCCTCGGTGCCCACGGGCCGCAGCGACACGTTCACGTCGCAGCGCAGCGACCCCTCCTCCATCTTGCCGTCGGTGATGCCGATGGTCACCAGGATGTTGCGCAGCTCCTGCATGTAGAGGCGCGCCTCTTCCGGGGTGCGCATGTCGGGGTCCGAGACGATCTCGCACAGGGGGACCCCGGCGCGGTTGAGGTCGACCAGCGAGTAGGTCGAGCCCGCGAGGTTCGCGGCCCCCTGGTGGACCAGCTTGCCGGCGTCCTCCTCCATGTGGAGGCGCGTGATGCCGATCCGCCTGACGCCGTCCGAGGTCGCGATCTCGAGCCAGCCCCTCTCCACGATGGGCTTGTCGTACTGGGAGATCTGGTAGCCCTTGGGCAGGTCGGGATAGAAGTAGTTCTTGCGATCGAACTTGGAGGTCTCGGCGATGTGGCCGTTGAGGGCGATCCCCGCGCGGATCGCGTACTCGAGCACCTTCCGGTTGAGCACCGGCAGCGCGCCCGGCAGCCCGAGGCAGACGGGGCAGACGTGGGCGTTGGGCTCGCCGCCGAACTTCGCCGGGCAGCCGCAGAAGATCTTGGTCTCGGTGGAAAGCTCGACGTGGACCTCGAGGCCGATGACCGCTTCGTACTTCGACATGGGGCTTCTCCTACTTGGCCGAGAGCGGCTCGGGGCGCCGGGTATGGAACGAGGTGGCCTGCTCGAAGGCGTAGGCCGCCCGGTACAGCATCCCTTCCGAGAGCGCGGGGCCCTGCAGCTGCAGGCCGATGGGCAGCCCCTTATCGTCGAAGCCGCAGGGGATCGAGAGGGCGGGGATGCCGGCCAGGTTGGCGAGCACGGTGGCGATGTCGCTGAGGTACATCTCGAGCGGATCGCTGGTCTTCTCGCCGAGCCTGAAGGCCGTCGAGGGGGTGGTCGGGCTAAGAATCAGGTCGTACCGGGAGAAGGCCCGGTCGTAATCCTCGCGGATCCGGGTGCGGACCTGCTGGGCCTTCTTGTAGTAGGCGTCGTAGTAGCCGCTCGACAGGGCGTAGGTCCCCAGCATGATGCGGCGCTTCACCTCGGCCCCGAAGCCCTCGGCGCGGGTCCTGAGGTACATCCCCAAAAGGTCCTCGGCCTCCTCGCGCAGGGTGTACTTGACCCCGTCGTAGCGCGCCAGATTCGAGCTGGCCTCGGCGGTCGCCACCAGGTAGTAGGCGGCGATGCCGTGCTTGCTGGTCGGAAGGCTCACCTCCTCGACGACCGCCCCCAGGTGCGCGAACACCTTGGTGGCCGCCTCGACGGCGGCGCGGACCTCGAGGGAGACCCCGTCACCCGTAAGCTCGGAGATGACGCCGATGCGCAGGCCCTTGACCTCGCCGGTCAGGTAGTTGACGTAGGTCTCTTCAGGCTGGTCGATCGAGGTGGAGTCCAGGGGGTCGTGACCCGCGAGCACGTTGAGCATCAGGGCGTTGTCCCGCACGTCGCGGGTCATGGGCCCGACCTGGTCGAGGCTCGAGGCGAAGGCGACCAGGCCGTAGCGCGACACCAGGCCGTAGGTCGGCTTCATTCCCACGATGCCGCAGAAGGCGGCCGGCTGGCGGATGGATCCGCCGGTGTCGCTGCCGGTCGAAAGCGGCACCATGCCGGCGGCGACGGCCGCGGCCGAGCCCCCCGACGATCCGCCCGGCACCGTGGCGACGTCCCACGGGTTCCGGGTCTTCTTGAAGGCCGAGTTCTCGGTGGAGGAGCCCATGGCGAACTCGTCCATGTTTGCCTTGCCGAGGGAGATGAGGCCCGCTTCGCGCATCCTCGAAACGACGGTGGCGTCGTAGGGCGGCACGAATTTCTCGAGCATGCGGCTGGCGCAGGTGGTCGCGACCCCTCGGGTGTTCAGGTTGTCCTTGGTGGCCATGGGCACGCCGGCCAAGGGGTGCAGGGCATCACCAGCAAGGCGGGCCTTGTCGACGGCCGCGGCCTGGGCGAGGGCGCCCTCGCGCGTCAGGGTGATGAAGGCGCCGATCTGGGGCTCGACTCGGTCGATGCGCGCGAAGGCGCTTTCGACGACGTCGACGGCCGAGACCTCGCGCGCCCTGAGGCGCTCCGAGAGCTGGGCCGCGGTGAGATCGTTGAGCTGCACGGGAATCTCCTGGGACAAAAAGGGTCGTTCAGGCCCTCATGCTACCGGATCTCGTGTGGAAACGGTAGCACGGACGCTTCTCTGGCCAGGGAGGCCATGACGCCGGGAGGATGAGGCAGGATCGCTCAGTGGCGCACCACGCGGCGGCGAACGGGCGTCCGGCGCAGGGCCTTGACGCGCCCGGTTCGGCGCGGGCGGTAGGGCTCGAGATCCGACGTCCCGAGCCAGATGAGAAACAGACACACGAAAGCGAAGGCGAGCTTCAAGCGGTGCCTCCCGGCAAAAAAAAGAGAGGGGGGACTAGCCCCCCTCGCATTCTGTAGTCGGGACGACAGGATTCGAACCTGCGACCCCCTCGTCCCGAACGAGGTGCGCTACCAAGCTGCGCTACGTCCCGATTTGATGTTAAGATACCACGATTCATTGCTTAAGACAACCAGCCTACAGAAAGAAAATCCACCGGCCATGACCTCTTCACTCGGCAACACCCTGGTTTACAGCACGCTCGCGGGCCTCGGCAGCATGATCGGCGTCGGCCTCGTCGTCAGGGGCGAAGCCTGGCTTCGACAGTTCCTCCCCCTGGTCATCAGCTTCGCGGCGGGCACCCTTCTGGGGGTGGCCTTCTTCGACCTCCTGCCCGAGGCCCAGGAGCTGACCCGGCACAACATCTTCCCCTGGGTGCTCGGCAGCTTCATCGGCTTCTACTTCCTCGAGAACATGCTCCACTACCACAGCCACCACCACGTGGGACACCACCATCCCATGGGCCTGGTGGCCTTCCTGGGCATGGCCTTCCACTCCTTGATCGACGGGATCATCATCGGGGTGGGCTTCGAGGTCAGTCCCGCCCTCGGCTTCGTCACCACCATGGGCCTCTTGGCCCACGAGCTGCCGCAGGGGATCGCCGTGACCTCGATTCTGTTGCATGCGGGCTACACCAAGTCTCGCGCAATCCTCTTCGCCGGCCTGGTGGCCCTGGCCACGCCCGTCGGCGCGGTGGGCACCTCGCTGGTGACCCGCGGCCTTCAGCAGGACACCGTCGGCATCCTGCTTGCGATCGCCTCGGGCAGCTTCCTCTACGTGGCAGCCTCGGACCTCATCCCCGAGAGCCACGCCGCCAAGCACGCGCTCACCGGCGTCCTTCTGCTGGCGGGGGTCGCCTTCGTCTACGCCATCGTCCACCTGTTCCACGCGCACTAGCCGCTTCACGCGACGAGGGGCGCCGATAGCGGCGCCCCTCGTCGCGTGAAGCTATCGCCTACGGGTTGAGGCCGCGCATGCGCATGGCCGTGGCAGTCTCCATCACGCCCTCGGCCATCTTGCCTTGACGCATGTAGGCCTGGCCGATGAGGAAGTGGGCCACGGCGTTGTCCTCGACTGAGATGGCCTGGCGCCAGAGGCCGACGGCCTTCTCGAGATCGCCGCTCTCGGCGATCAGGTAGCCCAGGTAGTTGTAGCCCCAGACGTACTTGGGGTCGTTGGCGATGATCGCCTCGAAGGCGGTACGGGCGAGCTGCTTGCTCTGGGCCCCCTCCGCCGAGGCGGGATCCGCCTGCTGGAGGCTCCAGCCCTTGAAGTAGTAGCCGAACGCCAGCCGGAAGAAGGCCTCCACGTTCTGCTTGTTCTGATCCACCAGGGGCTTGTACGTCGCGATGACCTTGTCCGCGTAGGTCGGATCCAGCTCGATGACCTTCTTGAGCGACGCGTAGCCGCTTTCGAGCTTGACGGTCCGCGCCAGGCCCATGGCCAGGTCGAAGTGGACATCGGGGCTCTTGGGATCCAGGTCGACGCGGCGCTGGAGCTCCTCGAGCTCGGCGCGGGAGGTGTCCACGGCCCAAGCGGCGGGTGCTGCGAAGGTCAGGGCCGCCAGGGCGACCGCCGTGATGAGTGGCTTGAGCATCGGGCGAGGTCCTTTCTCACGCGGGATTGCGCGGTGACGACCCATGGACGAAACGACTCCTCGGGTGGTTCCCCTCCAGGATAAGGGATAGGCGCGCAAGCGCCAAGCAAGCCTCAGGGGTGGTGAAGGCCTCCCGCTCACGGAATATTCCCGGAAGGCCGTCCAATGGTACGGGCCAGGCTACGCTTCGCCGAGCCGCGGCAGGATGTAGGGCGCGAGCGTTTCGGGGTGGCGCTGGACCAGGACCGGCACCCCGAAGGCTGCCTGGATCGTCGCCGGGGTCAGGGTCTCGTGCGGGGTGCCGTCCACGGCGAGGCGCCCGTGGTGCAAGAGCAGCAGGCGCGAGCAGAACTGGGCGGCGTGGTTCAGGTCGTGCAGCACCGCGACCACCGCGATTCGGCGCGCGCGCGCAATTTCCGACACCCGCTTGAGCAGATCGAGCTGGAAGCGCAGGTCGGCCCAGGCGGTCGGCTCGTCCAGCAAGAGGACCGCGGGCTCCTGCGCGAGGGCCTGGGCGAGCCTCACCCGCTGCTGCTCGCCGCCCGAGAGCGCCCCCATGCGCCGCTCGGCCCAGTCGCCGACCGCGACCGCCTCCATGGCCTCCTGCACGACCTCTCGATCGCGCGCCTCGTCCCCCCAGCCCCAGGCCCCCTGGTGCGGGTGGCGGCCGAAGGCGACGACCTCGCGCACGGTGAACGCCCGATCGTCGCTCGGGTGCTGGGGCAGGTGCGCGAGCTTGCGGCCGAGCTCGTGCGCGCGGTAGCGCGCCATGGCGCGCCCCTCGAGCTCCACCAGGCCCGAGAGGGGCGAGACCGCCCCCGCGAGGACCTTGAGCAGGGTGGACTTGCCCGCGCCGTTGGGGCCCAGGAGGCCGACGAACTCGCCCGGCTCGACCCGGAAACAGACGCCCGAAAAGACGGGCTGGCCGTAGCCGGCGCTCAGGTCCGTGACGGCGATCGCGCTCATGCCCGGCGCTCCTTGACGATCAGGTACAGGAAGAACGGCGCGCCGAGCATGGCCGTCAGCACGCCGACCGGGACCTCGGTCGGCGCCCAGGCCGTGCGGGCCACCAGGTCCGAGCAGACCAGGAGGATCGCCCCCATCAGGCACGCCACGGGCAGCGCCCGGCGCAGGTCGGGCCCGACCAGAAGCCTGGCCAGGTGAGGCACCACGAGCCCCACGAAGCCGATCATCCCCGAGGCCGAGACCACCGCGGCCGTGGTCAGCGACGCGCCCGCCAAGAGCAGCCGCTGGCAGCGGACCACGTCCACGCCGAGGCTGCGCGCCCGATCGGGGCCGAGCTGCATGACGTTGAGGTGGCGCAGTTGCAGGGCGATCAGCGCAAGGCCCGCCACCAGGTAGGGCAGCATCTGGGTCAGCTCCTCCCACCCGCGCCCGGAGAAGCCCCCGAGCATCCAGAAGTAGAGGGTGGAAATCGAGTCGGCGTGCCAGAAGGTCAGCATGCTCAGGCACGCCGTGAGGAAGGCCCCCATGGCCACCCCCACGAGCAGGACCCGCTCGATGGAGGCCGCGCCCTGGCCCGCGAGGGCGTAGACCAGGCCCACCGCCGCCAGGGAGCCGACGAAGGCGAAGAGGGGCACCGCGTTCGCCCCGAAGGGCAGGTGCGCCCCGAAGATGATGGCGACCCCGGCCCCGAGCGCCCCGCCCGCCGAGACCCCGATCAAGTAGGGGTCCGCGAGCGGGTTGCGCAGAAGCGCCTGCCAGGTCGTGCCCGAGGCGGCGAGCCCGAAGCCCGCCGCGATCGCGAGCAGCACCCTCGGCAGGCGAACGTCGTAGAGGATCGCGCCTTGGGTCGAATCCTTGGCCCGCAGGGTGATAAAATCGATCCAGGACACCGTCGACAAATCAACCGCCCCCCAGCGGAGGCCGAGGGCGGCCGCGACCAGAAGCAGCGCGAGAAGGCCCGGGAGCGCGAGCGGCCGGATGAAGGCAGCGACCGAACGGGCCTTTTCGGCGACGTGGGGCAGAGGAGAGTTCGACATGGCGAAAAGCACCGAAAGCGCCCGCCTGGCGCTGGGCCGCAAGGGCGAAGCCCTCGCAGCGAGCCATCTCGAGCGCGCGGGCTACGCGATTGTAGCACGCAACGCCCGCACCCGATGGGGCGAGCTGGACCTGGTGGCGCGCGACGGCGCCCTTTGGGTCTTCGTCGAGGTCAAGACCCGCCGCGGCGATCGCTTCGGGCAGGGGGCCGAGGCCGTCACCTACGCCAAGCAGCAGAAGATCATCCGCATGGCCCAGATCTACCTGGCGCGCCAGGCCCTCTGGGACGTCGCGATCCGCTTCGACGTCGTCGAGGTCAGCTTCGACGACGGGGCCTCGCCGCGAATCCGACACCTGGTCGGCGCCTTCGGCGCCTGAGCAGGCGAGTTTTTCGGCGGGGTGGGTAGAATACGTCCGGACGCTCGCTAAGAAGGAACCATGATGAACAAGCTCATAGCCGGCGCGCTCGGCGCGCTCTGCCTCGCCGCCACCGCCCTGCCGTCGCATGCCTACACCCCCCAGGTGCTGAGGGTGGGCTTCACCCCCTGGGAGAACCCCCAGGACATGGCGAAGTCCGCCGGCCCCATCGTCGAGATCCTCTCCAAGGCGACCGGCATGAAGGTCCAGCCCTTCCTCTCGTCGGACTACGCCGGGGTCATCAACGCCATGCAGGTGGGCAAGGTCGATCTCGCCTTCTTCCCGCCCGGCGCCTACGTCATGGCCGAGAAGAAGGCGGGCGCCGAGGTGATCCTCAAGTCCCAGTTCAACGGCCGCGCCCTCTACTACGCCGCGATCTTCACCGAGAAGGACTCCGGGATCAAGTCGCTCAAGGACCTCAAGGGCAAGACCATGGCCTTCGTGGACCCCACCAGCACCTCCGGGGGGATCTACCCCAAGGTGATGCTCATGAACGCGGGAATCAACCCGGATCGCGACCTGAAGCGCGTCATCTACGCCGGCGGCCACGACGCGGCGGTGCTCGCCGTCGCGCGGGGCAAGGTCCAGGCAGGCGCCGCCTACGCCAACGACCCCAAGGGCATCCAGAGCGCCTGGAACCTCCTGCTCAAGGACCCCAGGGACCGCGAGAAGATCCGCCTGCTCGCCGTCTCCAAGCCCATCCCGGCCGACAACATCTCGGTGCGCAAGGGGCTCTCGCCCAAGATCGTCGGCGCCATCAAGAAGGCGTTCCTCGACCTGTCGGCCACGCCCGAGGGCCGCGCCCGGATCAAGGAGATCTACCACGTGGACGGCTTCGTCCCGGCAGCTCCTGCGGACTACGCCTCGGTGCGCGAGGCCTTCGGCAAGGTCGGCCTGAGCATCAAGTAAGCGACCATCCAGCCGCCGCCCCGCCGCAAGCCGGCGGGGCGGCTTTTTGCGGACCCGAGGTCCAATCTGAATCGAAACTTAAAACGCTCTTTACCAAGTCCCGCTGGCCGCGCCCGATAACCCTCTTGGCTCACCCAAGGAGGTTCCCATGCGGATGTCACGGATTTGCTCGCTGCTGATGGTCGCCTCGGCGCTCGCCTTCGCCGTCAACGGCTGCGGCGGCAGCGCCACCCTGATCGACCCCACCTCGGCGGGCGACAGCAGCAAGCTCCGCACCACGGGCACCCCGGCCCCGGTGGTCGTCGCGGCCACCCCCGCCCCGAGCCCGACCCCGGTCGCCGACGCCTTTTTGGTCGCCAGCGTCACCAACGTCAAGAAGGCCACCCTGGGTCTCGGCAAGCTGGTCGCCACCGTCGAGGTCTCGAATCCCTCGACCGTCGCGCTGACCGGCACCGTCAAGGTGAGCTTCATCAACAACGAGAAGCCCTCGGGCGAGCCCCAGACCCGCACCGTCACGATCCAGCCCAAGGGTCGCGAGGTCCTCACCTTCACCGGCACCAGCTGGTTCCTCGACAACGCCCAGGCCGAGGTCACCACCCTCAACACCACCGCCGCGGGCTCCTACGCCGGCACATACTAGGGCCTTCAACCCGCTCGCCTTTCGTGCGTCCCTTCGGCTACAATGGAGCCAGCGGGGCGCATCGTCGCGCCATGCCCAATAACGGAGGATTCATGAAGTTCTTTC
>DATNQI010000054.1 GCA_036704125.1 Pantanalinema sp.
CTCAGCCCCGGCCTCTGCTTCCAGGGCAGCATGCTTTTCCGCAAAGGCGTCCGAGATGTACTTGAGGAACAGAAGTCCGAGGACGACGTGCTTGTACTCCGCCGCGTCCATGTGGCCGCGCATCTTGTCGGCAGCGGCCCACAGCTTCTCCTCGAACCCAAGGGCTTGAGCAGGCGCAGGATCGCTGGTAGACACCTTCCTTCCACGGGCCACGGGCACTTCTCCTGACAACCAACTGCTCTCGCTGAGCAGGCAACCTCACGTGATTATCATAGCAGCCCAGGCAAGATCGAGACCAGGGCACAGCCACGGCTATCCGCTCCTGGCCCGGAAGGCTCCACTACCGACCATATGGACACAACAACGTCAGCGAAAAGCCGTATGCCATCGCTTGGACACCAGTCGCTCAGCAATGAGACCCACGAGGGCTCGCCAGCTGACCTCCCAACCCCGCAGACCGCTTGTTGTGGACGACAGGGAAAGAGTTGGCCACCGTGTAGATCCCCCGGCGAGGACGACTCACAAAACCGTCGGCGATCAAGTCAGCAAGCACTCTTCTGACCCACTGTGGTTGCTGAGAAATGATACTTCCAATGGTCGCAATAGTGGACTGGCCGCCCAGCTTGATGAGGAGGTTGAAGACATCCCGCATGGCATGGGCACGCTTCCGGTAGCGCCCAGAAGCCCGAAAAGACTGGACTCCAAGCCTGGGATGGGCTGCCGAGGAGCCACTCGCAACAGGATTGAGAGGCTCGACATTCGGCGTGTCTAGGATCGAGATTTCATCGGGGTGTGTAACTCCTCCCTCCAACACATGTCCATGGCCAACCCCATGCTGGAAACCTCCCAGGTCAACACCATGAGCTTGATCATCCGTCAGTGCTCCCAACCCCATAGTGTCTGGACCGTGACCAGGACCGCCAGCCCCCGCCTGGCCGCTTGGGAAAGCCTCATGCCGCCGGTCGGCGATCGCCGGATCGTCTTCAGCGCGGAGCGTGTGGATCACCACCAACCGCAGCAAGCCCTCCCCCTGGTTGATGCGATCGATCACCCAGTCGTCGATCAACCCGCTCTCGATCCGGACCCCTGCCCCAGCAGGGTCAATGTCCTTATGGACGAGGAGATGATCGCCCCTGCTGAGCACCAGCAAAGCCGAGAAAAGGTTGTTGAAGATCTGCAACGACAGGTGGTGGACCTCCCGCCAGTACTTACTGGGTGTCCCGCGCTTGTTCTTCAGATACTGCCGGGCCAGCGCCATGATGAGCCGGTGCAAGCGGATGTACCGCATGTCCATATAGGTGCTCGCGAGCTTGCGGGTCTGAGTTGCCTTTCTGACACCAACCACGTGCAGATAGGGGGCGCGTCCATAGTTGCCCCGCATGGCGATGACCGAGAAGATTTCGGCACTGGGATGCCGATCGACCAAGTCCTTGACCTCCTCGGATCGGACCAGGAAGACCTGAACCCACCGCATCCGCAGAAGCTCCCCAAGGACGAGGCCGAACCAAGCCTTCAGCCATTCGATTAGTTCGTCGTCTGAGGCGCTCGGGTCCAGGGCTGGAGGCCGAGAACTCCCCAGGGCTGCGACGGCTTTACGGCCCTGCTCGATCGCATACTGAACGACGTCGGCGTTCGGAGGGCGGCCAAGCCCGATGCAGTTCTGGACCGCGATGGTCCGGTAGATCTCCGGGACCTCGGTCGGCGCCAAGGTGTTGGGGTTGCAGGAATTGGCGGCCACGTCCACGCTCTCCGTACAGACGCCTCTCCCACGAGGGGCGCTTTACTTCGTAGACGTTCGCTGAGGAGCAAACGGGGCGGAGAATGTTGAAGACGAGAGGGGCTGGATGGTGCCGGATGCAGGGAGGCGGACTGTTGGGCACCCCACGTGGGCCTTGTTGACCGCTGCGTATGTCCAGGCGTTACCCAGAGAGGTAGGCAAGGGGCTGGCCACCGATGCCGACCGTACCCACGATATGAGGACGTCATCAAGCGACTAGGCACCAGGGACCAATAGAATCAATCAACCAGGCTACTGACGCGCCTGTACTGCTCCTACGGCTCTTGTCATCGGCCTGGCTGCCCCGGGGCGTTGCTCCAGACGGACTTGCCCTGCGTCCAGGCCATCCTCCGGCTCGAAATGACGACCAAGTGAAGCGGAGGGTGCTGTGGAACCTGCTGCCCGTTTACACCTACCTGATGAGCGTCATAGAGGCCGAACGCATGGGGCAGGTCGTAGGGTGGTGCAGGAGGCTGAACCGAGCCTCTGTCCTTAGCATGGCAGATCATGATCTGGCTCCTGGACGGGGGGCCTCTGATGCCTCGGGAGGTGTTGCCAAATCAGAACAATAGTTCGACATACTGCTGGCGTTCAGGCTTAAACGAGGGTTGGGAGGGAGTTCGAGCGAAACCATGCGCGAGTATGCGGAAGACTTGGGGGAGATCTGCCTTCATGCAACCCGTGATTCTGACTGAGCCATCTGAAGCTCGGCCTCAGCCTCAAATGCTCTGCCGCATTTCCGTGTTGTACAGCGCCTCGTTAGTTGGCTCACAGGATGAACTCAACCGCTACCGGTCATTCAGCAAGCAGAGCCTTCGACACCACCTCCATGAGATTCTCAAATAGGCTTGCATGAACCTGAGCAACCGTGTACACTTGGCTGCTGACTTGAATGGCGTTTTTTCACGGGGCGGAGCAATCCGCCCCGTTTTTGCTGTCTGGAGCGTCTACGTGATGAGGCCCCTCATTCACCTGAAAAAGGAGGATCATCATGATGAAGCCCAATGGTCACAAGTCCCTGGCTGTTCCCAGGCCCATGGCTGTTCCCACGCCGCCCGTTATCGGCCTGCGCCATCCCACGCAGCGTTATGAACAGAGCGTCCCTGAAAAGCTTCGCCCCTTTGCCTACTTCCAAGTGGTCATTCCGGAGCAGGTCTATGGCTGGATGGGGCGGCATCCGGACCCGCGAACGGCTTACGCTTCAGAGGCGATGCTCGCCTTCGTCGAGGCGATCGTCCTCCGCACTTTGCCCATGCGCGGCAACGTGCTGGTGGTCGTTGAAAACGTTGCCACTGCTTGGAAGTTGGACGGGCTGCTCCGGCTGCATGGGGCCGATAGTGCCGTTTCTCTCCATAGCGTCCTGCATACGGGTCTCAACCCCAATCCGAAACTTGACCGTGAGTCCTGGTTGGCCGAGGGGGAGAAAGTTGTTGTCGTTCCTCTGCGGAGTCGTGATGATGACATGCTGGAGCACCCTGGAATCGGAACCATCCTGTTCGCCATGGGCGGGCAGGCCCCTGAGACCTTCCAACAGCGGATCACCCAGGCCAGGAACCCCGAGAAGCATGACGGCGTCATCGTGGTGCTGGACCTCCATGACGAGGGCATCAGTCGGACGCCCTGGCTTCGCCGACTGGATGATGCCTCGGCCATGATGCCCTTCAAGGCTAACGTCTGTTCCTTTGACAGCCTGCAAACGCTGCTTTCTCAGTGCAACTAGGCGCCAGCCATCGCCATCAGGTGACGATGTGCGTGTCGTTTGAGTCGGCGATGATCGGTTAATCGGCCTGCAACTCACACGACGGAGAGGTCCTCAGCGATTTTCGAGGACCTCTCCGCCAATAGCATGCCAGGATGGCGATGAAGTGGTCTGGCCTGCCTCGATCACACGGATGTGCCTGCACCAGGTCGAATGTGACGCCGACGCCCTGGAGAGCGTCCTCATTACCAGATTCGCCCGCTGCCAATTATGGTCCACTCATTGGGCCGATCGTACTGAACCCGTCCCAGCCGAACGCGTGTACGGGAATCCCAGCCACCTTAACATCGTGGGCTACCTTTGCGATCTTCTGCTCCTGGAAGGCCAGTATGGGAAAGTGGACCACCAGGTCCGGAGGTGGATCGAGCGGAGCCTCTACGATCTCGACGTCGAGCTTTCCATAGGCCCTGTCCAGCGTTTCCAAGAGCGGCACGACAGACCAGGAGGCCAGAAGCCTTAGCAGGAGGGTTCCCCCGGTCGGACAAATCTGGAGTGTGATGTTGACATCGGGGTTTTGGCGAATCGCAAAGGCCACGAGCGTCGCCAGCACACGGGTAGGCGTCTCCAGCTCAGGAAACCGTTTGTCGCCGAGTATGAGTATGGTGAAGTTGGCGCCCACTCGACCCCTTGCCACCTCCTGCCACCAGTCATTCCAGGGGGATTCTGGGTCGGGGGCACCACATGGATCCTCGTAGGCTGAGGGATCGAGGTATGCGCCGTACTCGGCTTTCTCGAACTCGGGGTAGGTCATTGTTATCTCCGCATCAGGCTCGCCGCCGGCAGCCTGATGATTGCCGTTACCGCTGGTCGATGACTGGGAGTTGCTCCCACTTGAGACCGGGCACGGGGTATCGGGCAAAGCTTTTTAGACCTTTTTGGTCCCCCGAATATCGGTAGATCCAGTTGCCCTCCGGTAGCAGGAGGACCTCGCCCAAGTCGAAGTCAGCCGTCAACCAACGGTGACGGTCTTGGCCCTCAGTCATATAGCCCGCTAGCCCATGCGTCCATGCCGACAGACCCGACGGGGGCTCCCGATCGCCTTGGTAGATGGAGTTGCGATCGCTGGCAGCCATCCGGTTCTCCAAGGCCCAGGCATGGATGATCGAACGAGCCTGGTCTGGGGTGAGTTGCAGGTTTAAGCGCATATTGATACCTCCAGTCAGGGAATCGGAACACAATGGGTCAACGAGAGGTAACTATTGCGTCGGTCAAAGCAAGAGGGTAAGTTGCCCGGCCCCCTTGCTACTTCTTCGATGATACCCGTCTACCTCGACACAGGGACGATTACGGGGGAGATGGCATTTCGGACGCTCACGCGGAGGGCATGGGTCGGGCTTTCGCCCTGAGAGGCCATGTGGCCCCGGACCAGGTATAACCCGGCCTCGGTCTCGGTTGCAGTTGTCACCGATTGCCAGTTATCGCCCGTGACCCAGAAGTTCCCGGCCTTGAGCCCCGAGATTGGTTTCCCGTCCGAGCCCTTCACCCGGACGGCTAGGTCGACCGCAAACATCGTCGAAGGGGGGCTGTCATACTGGTCGAAAGTCCTGGTTCTGGTCGCGGGGAAGGTGTAGTAGTCGGTTTGGGTCACAGGGTCGTACTGGTTGGTACCGGAAAGCAGGAAACCCTCGGCCCCGTATTCGACTGGGGCGGTCGCAGTGTTCTCCGGGAAGAGGAGGGTGACCGAGTCGCTATAATTTCCCTCTTGGTACTCATACTTGACTACGCCGACGCTCTCGACTGACCCCATCTTTCCCTTTATCGCCTCCAGGGAGCCTTCAGGCTGGTAGGTGGCGACCGTGGCCTCGGCTCGGGGGCAGCGAACGTACCGGTCCTCGACCCCGCTCACGTGGGGCTTGTAGAAGTTAACGTTGGAAGCATTTGTGGGTAGCTCTTGGACCGGGACGCGCTTCACAGGGTAGCCTGCGATTGAGACCCCCACATACCTCCCTGCAACGCTCGCCGACACGACGGTGGCATTGGCGACCCCAAGAACGCTGAGGACAATGCCGTTGGAAGGGGGCGAGGGCTCGGTGGTAGAGGCCTGGGACGCGACCTTGGGGTCGAGGCTCGTGGGAGCCTGATCGCAACCCGTGAGGGGGAGGGCGACCAGTGAGGTCAGGGCGGCAATGTACAAGGCTTTCATGGTGGTCATTGTCTGCTCTCTTTCTATGGTGTCAGATCGCGTAGCATCCTGACTTCTTCGTTTCACATCGAGCGCCATTGTGGTGTTTGCTTGCTTGTACCCTGCCGAACAAAAACTATTCCACATGAGCAATTAGCTATTCCTTTACCCTTGGTTTGGTTGTGAGCCAAACCTGGAAGGGGAAATGCAGTGGCGGACCTTGGTGCGCGCCTCAAGGAGCTTCGGGAGGCCCGTGGGCTGAGCCAAAGGGCAGCTGCACAGAAGCTCGGAATCAGTCACACGGCCCTACGGAGCTATGAAGTGGGCCGTACACCGGATGGTGCTTACGTGGCGATCCCGAAGAGGGAACTGCTCATTCGCATGGCCGAGCTGTACCAATTCCCGGCTCACACCCTGCTCGCGATCGCAGGTCGCCCTGTTGACTTGATTGGGCCGCAACCCGTTCCTTCCGGAGTCGAAGCAGAGGCTCAGGAGGTTGCCGAAGTTTACCGCCGCCTTCCTGAAGATCACCGACGGATGCTACTGAAGGTGGTACGGGCCTATAAGGATGAAATCCCGGAGGCCGACACACCGCCACCGAACGCTACAGATAAGTAGCTCATTTCGCCCTCAGGCGGCCAGACCAATATCGATTCGCCCGACGGCAGCAGGACGACAAGAGGTTCCTTGAGTGGCATGGCACCTCCATGTTGTTTCATCCAAATGCATTGTACCCAACTGATTGGATTTTGGGATATGCAATCAGGTGTCCTACCCTCAGCAAAGAGGGAGGGCAGGGCTATTACCTACTGGCGAAAACAGACTGAACGTGAGCGTTCGGAGCTGGCATCAAGGCTGCGCCAAGCGCGCCAAGAGGCTCAACTGGGCCAGCGTGAAGTCGCTAAGCGACTGGGCATCCCTCAGTCGATTGTCTCAGAACTAGAGAACGGCCAGAGGAAGATCGATGTGGCCGAACTGAAGTGCCTCGCAGCCATGTATTCAAAACCACCTGGCTGGTTCCTTTCAGATCTGCCCCGTGGGCTGTGCGAGCAATCGCCGATGGAGGCCGGACTGGACCTGCTGCGCTTGGCCTCTGTTGCCGACGCCACCCGCAAGTTCAACCGGACCACTCTCCTGCGACAGGAGGATGTGGAGGGGCTAGAGACAGTCGCCTTCCTGAGCAATATCTCGTCCGCTAAAGTCATGTGGCTAGGCGATGTCCACCTCCTCCACTCGACAGTTTTGATCCCGCTGGTGTTTCGATCAGGGACGATGAAGCAGGAGCTACTGGCTGCTCTCCAGCGGCAGAGCACACAGCCAAGCAAGGCCGCCTCAATGGAGGCTGATGGCATGCTCGTCGCAGAGGTTGTCGAGGTTCGCATTGAGCATTGCCAGGCCCAGGGCGACTACCTGAAGTTTGGAGGATGGATGATTCTCAGGCTTGATAGCCCTACCCAGGTTCCGCTTACCGACCGGAAATTTGAAGCACGCATGAGCAGGACTCGAGACATCGAGATCACCTGGCTAGAGGAGGCACTCCAACCGAGCCGCTCGAACTCTCGACGGTCGGGTAAGAAGGGGCAACTGAAGCCAGAAGAATAGCAGGGCCAAGTCATCAATCCTCGGCATGTTTGGTCATACAGCGCCCCTCACTGAATGGCTCCTAGACCGTGGGAGGTAAAGTGAACCAGAGCAACATCACGCAAAATTCGCTTGGGTATGCACCTAGGAATCGTGCTCGCTACGATGATGCCTGGAACAAGTGCTGGACCTATGCCAACGATCTGCTATCGCAGGGAAGAGACCCGGACAATGACCTGGCCGACAAGCTGCATGGGGGGCTCATAGCCTGGGGAATGGCAAGGGTGGGGGTAAGGCCCAAGGAAAAGCTGCGTGTGCTGCTGAGTGGTGCCTGGCCTTACCTTCGGCGTCTTCACCAAGTGGACCTCGACACTCTTAATCAGAATCACCGAGCCGATCTGGCAGCCGCCTATGACGCTCTACGCGAGGTCACGGCGGCGCCACTCGTCACCGGCACGAGCAAAGCCCTCTTGTTGGTTTGGGGTGGTGCGCCTGCTTTCGATGCGAAGGTTCGAGCAAACGCCAGGGCTTCCAGGTCTAGCGCAGGTGAGGTCATCTGGCCCTATGCGAAATCTCGCACCCGCCTGGCAGGCTCAGAGTTTGCGGATGCCATCCTCGCCCTTGCTCGTGCCTACCAGTCGACCGCTACTCCGGACTTACTAACTACTAGCCCAGACACGCACGGACGACGCTTGGATCGAGCACTCCACTATAACCCCGTCTAACCCCTCATAGAACAGGGTGAGCGAACGAGCCGGACGTAACCCCCCGGCCCGCTAACCACCGATGCAACACTAAACGTTGATAGGGTACCCTATCGAGCCAGTGGACGACGGTCAAATATCTGATTCTTAACAGCCTTTTATGTAACACATGCTTGAACGACCGTTCTTGATGATGTTACAGTTAATTCGGAAAGCCGGATGAGAGGTCACCGAATTGGCAGACGGTCGGTATGTTGCCTATTACCGGGTTAGCACCCAAGGCCAGGGCTCCTCAGGTCTTGGCCTAGAGGCCCAGCAGGAGGCTGTCGTCAGCTACCTGAACGGGGGTGGCTGGGAGCTGGTCGGTAAGTACACTGACGTCGAGAGCGGCACCCGCAAGGGGAACGACCGCCCCGAGTTGAAGAAGGCCCTCGCCCACGCCAAGCGCGAGAAGGCCACGCTGATCATCGCCAAGCTCGATCGGCTGGCGCGCAACGTTCACTTCATCACCGGACTCATGGAGAGCGGGGTCGACTTCGTCGCTGTGGACAACCCCACCGCCACCCGCTTCACGGTCCAGATCCTCGCCGTACTGGCCGAGGAGGAAGCGCGGCTGATCTCCGTGCGGACCAAGGCCGCCCTCCAAGCCGCTCGAAAGCGTGGCGCAAAGCTGGGCAAGCCAGAGAACTTGACTGACAGTGCCCGACGTAAGGGAGCCGAGGCGGCAGGCCAGAAGGCTTCCCGCACTGCTCGCGACGAGTACACTGCCATCGTCCCTACGATCATGCGGTTGCGCGCTCAGGGCCTGAGCCTGCGTGCGATCGCCCAACATCTCAACCAGGCCGGTGAGGTCACCCGCCACAACAAGCCCTTCGAGGCCATGACCGTCCAGCGGATCATCAAGCGCCTCGGGCCTAACGCATAGAGCACTCTGCTAACCAGTACCTGGAGCGGTTAACCAAGATTTAACTGCATAGGCCGCCCCGTTCTCGCCCCGACGATCGTTTACGGGGTGAAGAGGATGAATGTGGGAGGTGCCTATGAAAGTGATGAAATTCGTGGACCAGGAGTTCCGCACGGTCCAGCAGGTGGCAGAGCAGCTCGCCGTCTCCCAGAACCTGATCTACAAGCTGATTGCCGAAGGGAAGATCGGTCACTCCCGGATCGGCACTTCGATTCGTATTCCGAGTGAGGCGCTGCGCGAGTATCTCGAACAGCAGTACACCGAGGCTGGCTAGGCAACGGCCTTCCCGGCCTCACTTCCACGGAAAGGAGGTTCCTATGGCACGGCGAGGCCGCAACGAAGGCCACATCACGAAGCGGCAAGACGGGCGCTGGATGGGGGTCTTGCATCTCGGGTACGAGGGCGGGAAACGTCGTCGTAAGCACTTTTATGGCAAGACTCGTGCCGAGGTGAGTGCCCAGTTGGTCAAGGCTCAGCGGGACCTTCAACTCGGTATTAAGCCCGCCGATGGCACCACGACGGTCGAGCAGTTCCTCGATCGATGGCTCGCTACGACAGCCAAGCCAAAGGTAAGGCCCTCGACATTTGCTCGTTATGCCGCACTGGTCCGTTTGCACATCGCTCCGCAGCTTGGGAACGTCAAGCTGGCCAAGCTCACCGCCGAGCAAGTTCAGCGATTCATGAACGACAAGCAAGCTGCTGGCTTGTCTCCTCGGACCGTCCAGTACATCCGAGCGGTGCTCTTCCAGGCCCTGAAGCAGGCCGTCGATTGGGACGTGATCGGGCGCAACGTCGTTGAGCGTACCAAGTCCCCGAAGCTTCCCCACAAGGAAGTGACCCCCCTGAGCAAGAGCCAGGTCCTCACATTCCTGGAGAGCATCAAGGGCGATCGCCTTGAGGTCCTGTACTCCCTAGTCGTTGCGACCGGGCTCCGCCAAGGCGAGGCGCTCGGATTGACTTGGGATGACGTCGATTTCCAAGCGGGTGTTATCCGGATTCGGAACAACCTCCAGTGGATCGAAGGCCAGTTTAAGCTGGTGGACGTGAAGACCGCCCGATCCCGGCGAACGCTGGCGGTCCCGGATGTCATCATGAAGAGCCTCAAACAGCACCGAGCCAAGCAAGCAGCCGAGAAGCTACGGTCAGGTGCTGCGTGGAAAGACACGCTGAAGCTGGTCTTCACCACACCAACCGGGGCGCCCATCCACGCCAGTAACATCACTCACCACTTCCAGCGATTGCTGGCCGACCTTGGCCTCCCTCGTCAGCGGTTCCATGATCTGCGCCACTGCTGTGCGAGCCTCCTGATAGCCGAGAATACCAACATGAAATTGGTGTCAGACCATCTCGGCCACAGCCAGATCGGGATCACCATGGATCTGTATGCGCACGTCCTTCCTGACACGAAGCGTGAGGTGGCCAAGACCATGAACTCGATCTTGACCGGGAACCACTGAGATCGACTTGGTCAGTCAGTTGGGCAGTCAGGCCCCAAAATGACGAGACCCCGGCGACCCTGAGATCGCCGGGAACCCACATAAAACCTAGATTTTAAGAGTGGAGGCACTGGGATTCGAACCCAGAACCAAGGGATTATGAGTCCCCTGCTCTGACCGTTGAGCTATACCTCCGGAAACTATGATTTAGTCTAGCATACCAGACTGCGAGCGACCCTTGGAGCGGCTATTCCTCCGGCTTTCCCAGCGGGACCTCGAACCAGAAGGTGCTGCCCTGGCCCGGCAGGCTGCGAACCCCGATTCGCCCCCCGTGAGCCTCGACGAAGGCCTTGGCCAGGCTGAGCCCGAGCCCCGTCCCGCCGGCCCGGCGCGTCGCGCTCATGTCGAGCTGCCTGAAGGGGTGAAAGAGCTTGCGGATGTCCCCGGGCGAAATCCCGATCCCCGTGTCCTGCACCTCGGTCACCAGCTCCCCTCGCCGCTCGAAGGCACGCACGCGAATAGCGCCGCTCGCGGGCGTGAACTTGATGGCGTTGTCGACCAGGTTGACCAGGACCTCGTGGATGCGTTGCCCGTCCAGGTGAAGCTCGCCCGCGAGATCCACCCGCGCCTCGAGGTGAAGGCCCTTGGCCTCGGCCAGCGGCCGCAGCTCGGCGAGGACCTGCTCGACCAGCGCCGCGTAGTCCACCCAGGAGGGAGAAAGCTCGAATCGCCCCGCCACGATCTCGGCCATGTCGATCAGGTTGTTGGCGATGCCGAGCAGGCGCTGGCCGCCCTCGAGGATCCGCTTCACCTCCTCGTGCTGATCCGGAGTGAGGCTCCCTTCCACCTCCTCGTCCAGCATGCTCGCGAAGCCCAGGACGAAGTTCAGCGGCGTCTTGAGCTCGTGGCTGATGACCGACAGGAACTCGTCCTTGTAGCGATCGGCTTCCCTGAGCTCCCGGACGGCGTCCTCCAGGTCGGCCGTCTTGCGCGACAGCTCGCCCAGCAGGCGGCGGCGCGCCGAGATGTCCCGGACGATCGCCATCACCAGAAGCCCGCGATCCGTCCTGATCGGGCTGAGGCTGGCATCGATCGGAAACTCGCTGCCGTCCTTGCGGCGCCCGTTCGGCTCGAGCCCCGCGCCCATCGGCCGGGCGGCCGGATGGGAGAAGTAGCCGCGGCGGTACTCGGGGTGGATGCTGCGGAAGCGCTCGGGCACCAGCAGCTCGATGGGCTTTCCCAGCAGCTCCTCGCGACCGTAGCCGAAGTAAAGCTCGGTCTGGCGATTCACGAAGACGATGGCCCCCGACTCTTCGATGACGACCACCGCGTCGGGCGCATGCTCCAGCATGGCCTGCAGGATGCCGGGCTCCAGGCTCGAACCGCCAGCCATGGCCTAGCCCCCCACCACCAGCAGGCCGAAGGCACCCTGGTCGCCGTGACCGACGTCGTGGTTCACGAACGGGAAGGTGCCCGGCTGCTCGGCCAGGATCTCGAAGACCGCCCCGCCGCCCGGCGGCACGGCGTAGGTCTGGACGCCGTGCAGCGCCCCTTGCGGCGGAGCCGCGGGGTAGAGCGTGTCGAACTGCTGGCCGATCACGTGAAAGGCGCACTCGCGGCGCGGGCCCGCGTTGACCAGGTAGATCCGGACCAGCTCCCCGACGCGCGCGCGCAGCGGGGACTCTCGGTACCGGAAAGCCCGGCCGTTGAAGGCCGTGTAATCGGCCTGGCCCATGAGCATCCGCGGGTAATCGGGGCGCCAGCTGGAGCCTGCCTTCCGGATGTAGAATTCACTGTAGACCAGCACGAATTCGCGCGCCGGCGCAAGCGGCTCGCTCGGATCGACGACCAGGGCCCCGTACATGCCGCTGCCCATGTGCAGCAGCACGGGCGGCGTCCCGCAGTGGTAGAGGAAGGCGCCCGCATAACGCGGCTTGAAGGTGAACTCCAGGCTCTGGCCCGGGGCGATGGTGCGAAAGGCGGTCTTCCAGTCGATGCGCGCCGCGTGGAAATCGACCGAATGAGGCATGGAGCCGCGGTTGATGAACGTGACGTGCACCGTGTCGCCGACCCGCGCGCGCAGCGTCGGAGCAGGCACCGTGCCGTTGAAGGTCCAGGCGCGCATGCGCACGCCTCCCGCGATCGCGACCTCGGCGTCCCGAGCCACCACGCGAAAGTGGACCGTGCGCCCCGCGGACCGGGGCGGCAGGCGCGGATTCACGACCCCGGCGTCGGGCGTGGCCGAGGGGACGCGCTCGGCCTCGGCCGGAAGGATCGACGCCCCGATCACGGCCAGGGTCACCGCCGCGATCCTCATGGACATCCCGACCTGCCAAGCAATCTCCGCCCGTCGCGCTTCGAGGCCATGAGGCGCCACCACCCTTCACTGTGAAGAGATGTTACGACGCAGCAAATCTATCAGGCCCGAGCGGCGAGGTCAAGCCTTCCCGCACGCCGGAAGGCCAGCGGGGAATAATCCCCGCTGGCCTTCCGCTGACTTGCTAGAGCTAGTTCTTACCGATCGAGATCCGCCACTCGACGGGGCCTTCCTCGAGCGCCGTCCACGTGAACTGCCCGGGGCGCTCCGCCTGGAACTGGTACAGGAGCGGAGTGGGGCTGTGGTCGTTGACGAGGATCAAGCTCTCGCCCGAGGCGAGGCCATCGAACGTCCCGAAGATGGCGGGGTGCTTCTCGCGAGGGGGGATGGGGCGGACGTCCACGACGACGGGGTTATCTTGACTCATGATCGTTCCTCTCTTGACGCTG
Organism: Pantanalinema sp.; assembly: GCA_036704125.1. Lineage (NCBI taxonomy): Bacteria > Bacillati > Cyanobacteriota > Cyanophyceae > Leptolyngbyales > Leptolyngbyaceae > Pantanalinema > Pantanalinema sp. The sequence continues at coordinate 13,110 of DATNQI010000054.1, forward strand.
CGCGCTCGGGCGCAAGCCCTTTAAAGCTTCTCGAGCTCCGCGACGACGGCCTCCAGGGAAGCGTTCGCTTCCTTGGCGTTCTGCGCGAGGGTGCGGTGCTCCCCGCAGCAGGTGTCCAGCAGGTGGGCGTTCAGGACGCCGATCGCCCTGGGGTTCTGCTTCATGATCTCGTGGAGCGTGAGCTCGGCGAGTGGCTTGGTGGTCATCGATCCTCCTTGACCCATGGTCAATCCATGGTTCTCCACAGGTTGTAAATGAACATCCCCGCCGCGACGACCTGGAGCGATCCGAACACGGCGAGCGCATAGCCTCCCGCCCGTCCCGCCGTGTAGACGAGGGGAAAGGACCCCGCCATCCCGACCAGCGCGACGTTCGAGAGGATCAAGTGAGTGCGGGCGAGGGCCTGGCTGTGCAGGACCTTCCCCTTGAAGCGGGGCACCACGTGGTAGGCCACGCCGAAGATGAACATGGATGCGAACCCCAGCAGGTTGAGGTGCGCATGGACCGGCCGCAGGTAGCCGACCCACGCGGGCTGAAGGGCCATCGTGAGGCCCAGGATGACCCCGAGACCAAAATAGATGAGCCCGGCTCGGATGAACCAGATCGTTTCGAAGCTCATGGACGCCTCACCTGCGCAATCTCCTCATGATGGGCCCGGAAATCACCGGGCGGCCGCCCTCCTGGGCGGTTCATTAACCAGGTTAACAAACCAGCGCCGGGCGGGATATGAGGTAGCTCAGACAGGCGCATGGAAAACAGGCCGTCGCTTGATGCGGCGGCCTGTTTTCCTGAGCGCGCGGCGTCGGTGTTTAGTCGACGATGGTGAAGATCTTGGCGGCAGCGGCGCCCTGGAGGTTGGGGGTCTGCTCGTAGCGGTTGGCCTTGATGCCGGCGACGGTGGCCTTGTGCCAGTCGGCGTAGGTCATCGCGTTGCCGCCCTTCTTGTAGGCGTCGACCAGGTAGTAGGTCAGCGCACCGTTGTAGGTGCTGTTGATGTAGGCGTCGGCCGAGGTCTGGTCGTCCTGGCAGCCCGAGATCAGGGTGTAGGCACCGCTGTTGGCGCGAGCCGCGAAGGTCTGCATCGCCTTGGCGTTGACGCTGACCGCGTCGAGGTTCTTGGCGTTGTTGGCGAGGGTCAGGCCGCGGACGCGCTTGTTGCGGTCAACGGTGCCCGAGTTGCAGGAGTCCGAGACGAACAGCATCGAGGCGCCGGCGGGAAGCTGACCGAGGATGCTCTGGAGCTCGTCGTCGAGGATGGCGTTCTTGAAGCCGCCCGCGCCCTGGGCCAGGTCGGTGGGGCAGATGATCTCGTCCATGCCGTCCGGCTCGTCGCCGTTCACGTCGCGGACCTGGGCGCCGTGACCCGAGTAGTGGAAGTAGAGGAAGTCGCCCTTCTTGGTGGCGGCGACCGCGGCCTTGAGGCCGGCGAGGATGTTGGCGCGGGTGGCCTGCTGGTCCAGGACGACGGTCATGTCGCCGGCCTTGAAGCCCTCGGCGGGAAGCATGTTGGCCTGGACGTTCTTGATGTCGTTGACGCAGCCGCGCAGGTCGGCGCCCTGCAGCTGGTAGTCGTTGATGCCCACCAGGAAGGCGCGCTTGGTGCCGGTGACGGCGCTCATCCCCTTGAAGGAACCGTTCGTGCCGTCGACCATCGAGGCGCCGGGGAGGCCGCAACCAACGAGGGCGCTCGCGGCGGCAACCGAGGACAGCATCAAGGCGACGAGGTTCTTCTTCACGGGTGGCTCCTTGCATCGGTGGGGCGTCTTCGGCCCAGCAACGTATCGACAAGATTCAGAATAGATTAATCCGTCTTAACTGTCAATAACCCCACCTTAACTATTTAACCTATTCTTAACTATGCACTCAAAACAAGACAGCAGGCGGCTTCCAGGCAATAAAAGGCGTCCACCAGCCCCCCAAGGCAGAAAGAATCCCCGAAAAATTTTCGGGGATTCTCTCAAAAAACAGGGAAGGTTAAACCCGCAAGCATTCATGGAACCGGAATTTGCCGAGCCTTCATCAGGGCGCCGCGGAAGCCATGGGCAGGGCGAGCGCCCGGCGCAGGCGCAGAGTGGCGATCTGGTGGTGCGCGATGCGCAGTGCCTCGTCGGCGGCGGCCAGGGCTTGGCGTGCCGATTGGAGCCTGGTGCTCGCCTGGTCTCGCGTGAGGCGCTGCTGACGCTGCTCATCACGCCGCTGGTGTTCGTAGCGCGGGACAAGCTTCAACCGCGAAAGACGGCCCAGGCTCACCACGCGGAGATGGAGCCTTCCGTGTAGAAAAGCGAATGGGTCCTGAGTCCCCTTCCGGCGCAAAAAAGCAATCGGGCGAGTGCTTCTGCACTCACCCGATTGCTTGGAACTTAAGCGGCCCGACTAGTCGACGATCGAGAAGATCGTGGCGTTGGCAGCACCCTGCAGGTTGGGGGTCTGCGAGTAGCGGTTGGCCTTGATGCCGGCGACGGTGGCCTTGTGCCAGTCGGCATAGGTCATCGCGTTGCCGCCCTTCTTGTAGGCGTCGACGAGGTAGTAGGTCAGCGCGCCGTTGTAGGTGCTGTTGATGTAGGCGTCGGCCGAGGTCTGGTCGTCCTGGCAGCCCGAGATCAGGGTGTAGGCGCCGCTGTTGGCGCGCTGGGCGAACTTCTTCATCGCGGTCGTGTTGACGTTGACGGTGTCGAGGTTGCGGAGGTTCGAGCCGAGGTCGAGGCCGCGGACGCGCTTGTTGCGATCGACGGTGCCCGAGTTGCAGGAATCCGAGACGAACAGCATCGAGGCGCCGGCGGGAAGCTGACCGAGGATGCTCTGGATCTCGTCATCCAGGATGGCGTTCTTGAAGGTGCCGTTGCCGCGGGCGAGGTCGGTGGGGCAGATGATCTCGTCCTTGCCGTCCGGCTCGTCGCCGTTGGTGTCGGGCACCTGGGCGCCGTGACCCGAGTAGTGGAAGTAGAGGAAGTCGCCCTTCTTGGTGGCGGCGACCGCGGCCTTGAGGCCGGCGAGGATGTTCTCGCGGGTGGCCTGCTGGTCGAGGACGACGGTCATGTCGCCGGCCTTGAAGCCCTCGGCGGGAAGCATGTTGGCCTGGACGTTCTTGATGTCGTTGACGCAGCCGCGCAGGTCGGCGCCCTCCAGCTGGTAGTCGTTGATGCCCACCAGGAAGGCGCGCTTGGTGCCGGTGACGGCGCTCATCCCCTTGAAGGAACCGTTCGTGCCGTCGACCATCGAGGCGCTGGGGAGGCCGCAACCAACGAGGGCGCTCGCGGCGGCAACCGAGGACAACATCAAGGCGACGAGGTTCTTCTTCACGGGTGACTCCTTCGCTTCGGTGGGGCGTCTTTGGCCCAGCAACGTATCGACAAGATTCAGAATAGATTAATCCGTCTTAACTGTCAATAACCACACCTTAACTATTTAACCTTATCTTAATCTAAGCATCAAATCAAGGCGCCATCTCGATCGGAGGCAGCCTCACGCGAGCGTCCGGGCGATTCTCGCCAAAAAAATCTCGAAAAAATTCAGGCCAGGCCCCGGAAAACGGTGAGCAACCCGATCCCGATCAGCACGAGCGCGCCAAGCTGCTGCAGGCGCTGCCGGATCGTCACCCCGAGGCGATAGGCGATGAGGCCGAGCAGCAGCATCGCGGGCAGGGTGCCCAGCCCGAAGCTCGCCATGGTGAGGCCGCCCGCGACGGCCGAGCCGGTGGTGGCCGCGATCGCCGCCCCGCTGTAGACCATGCCGCAGGGCAGCCAGCCGTTCAGCACCCCGACCCCGAAGGCCCGCGCGCGCGGATCGAGCGCCATCGCCCGGCGAAAGAGCGCCTTGAACCAGGCGGCCTCGGCCAGGGAGGGCAGGGACTCCGGGCTCAGGCGACGCCAGCCCAGAAGCCCCAGGCCCAACAGGACCATCAGGATGCCGGCCGCGATGCTCAGGGCGCCCTGCACCCCCGCCAGCCGGCCGCCGAGCGCGACGGCGGAGCCGAGGGCCCCCGCGAAGAGCCCGATCACGGCATAGGAGCAGGTCCGGCCCAGGTTGTACAGGAGATGGACGCCCCAGTCGCCGCGCCCGCCCGCGGGCAGGGTCGCGGAGTAGGCGGCGACGATGCCGCCGCACATGCCCAGGCAGTGGGCGAAGCTGAAGAGAAAGCCCAGCGAGAAGGCCGCCCAGAGGGGGATCATCGGCCGCGGATCTCGACGTGCCGGCTCCCCACCCCGCTCTGCTCGCCACGGCGCGCGGTGGCCTCGATCAGCCAGTGGCCGCCCATGGTGAAGCTTCCCTCGCCCCGGTACAGACCCGGCCGGCCCGCCACCGGCCGGGCGGCGAAGCGGTTGAGGGGCATCGCCATCTCGGGCATGGTCAGGTCGAAGCGGACCTCGGCGCCCTCGAGCGGCAGGCCTTCCGCCGTCCGGACGGTGACCTCGAAGGGCATGGTCTTGAAGGGAACAAGGTCCTGGACCGGGGAGATCGAAAGGCGCAGCTCACCCGCAGGAGCCTGCGAGGCGCGCATCGCGCCGATCGCGTAGCGGGAGAGGATCACCCCCCCGACCAGGAGGATCACCAAAAGGACGAGCGCCCCGAGCCGGGCGCGGGGAGCGGGGAGAGAGGGCTTGATACCGGCCATTGCGACTCCTTGTTCAGCTGCGACCACCCTGGATCCTATGCCCAGGGGCATCTCGGGGGGTCCGGGTGAACTACTGATCTTGCGTGGTACACTCGCGGGAGGGGACTGACACCCGTAGATACTACGGATATCCCCTTCTTCGCGCTTCTTTATGATAAGGGCTGAACGACAGGGAAGCTCCTTGATCGTGAATCATTGGCGGAGATCGATCACGTGCGATCGCCGGCAAACATTGGAGGAGAGAAAACAACGATGCAACAAGCATTGGACAGCACGACCGGCAGGTCCGAGGCACCGCCGATCTACGACGACATCACCACCCGCAACTTCGCTCTGGCCGCCCTGATCTGGGGCATCGTCGGCATGCTGGTGGGCGTCATCATCGCCGCCCAGCTCGCCTGGCCCGTCCTGAACTTCAACCTGCCCTGGCTGTCGTTCGGCCGCCTGCGCCCGCTCCACACCAACGCGGTCATCTTCGCCTTCGGCGGCAACGTGCTGTTCGCCTCCATGTACTACACCGTGCAGCGCACCTGCCGGGTGCGCATGTTCAACGACACCCTCTCCAAGCTGAACTTCTGGCTGTGGCAGCTGGCCATCGTCCTGGCCGCGATCACCCTGCCTCTGGGAATGACCCGCGGCAAGGAGTACGCGGAGCTCGAGTGGCCCATCGCCCTGGTCGTCGGCGTGACCTGGATCCTCGCGGGGACCAACTTCTTCGGGACCCTCGCCCGCCGCAAGGAGCACCACATCTACGTGGCCAACTGGTTCACGGCGGCCCTGTTCATCGCGGTGCTGCTGCTGTACGTCTTCAACGGCCTCTCGTCGCTGCCCGTCAGCCTCACCAAGTCCTACTCGCTCTACGCCGGCGTCCAGGACGCCCTGATCCAGTGGTGGTGGGGCCACAACGCGGTGGGCTTCTTCCTGACCACCGGCTTCCTCGCCCTGATGTACTACTTCCTGCCCAAGCAGTCCGGCCGGCCGGTCTATAGCTACCGCCTGTCGATCCTGCACTTCTGGGCCCTGATCTTCATCTACGTCTGGGCCGGCCCCCACCACCTGCTCTTCACCGCCCTGCCCGAGTGGGCCCAGACGCTGGGCATGACCTTCTCGGTGATGCTGATCGCCCCCTCGTGGGCCGGCGCCCTCAACGGCATGCTGACCCTCAAGGGCGCGTGGGACCAGCTCCGCACCGATCCCATCATCAAGTTCATGTTCACCGCGGTGACCTTCTACGCCATGTCCACCACCGAAGGCTCGCTGCTCTCGGTCCGCACCCTCAACTCCCTGTCCCACTACACCGACTGGACGATCGGCCACGTCCACTCGGGCGCCCTCGGCTGGGTCGCGATGATCTCGTTCGGCGCCCTCTACTACATGATCCCCAAGCTCTGGGGCAAGGCCCAGTGGTACAGCTCCAAGCTGATCAACACCCACTTCTGGATGTCCACCGTGGGCATCATCCTCTACATCGCCGCCATGTGGATGGCGGGCGTCAGCCAGGGCCTCATGTGGCGCGCTACCAACGCCGACGGCAGCCTGACCTACACCTTCGCCGAGACGGTGGCGGCCATGCACCCCTTCTACGTGATCCGCACCCTGGGCGGTCTGCTGTTCCTCGCCGGCGTGGTCGTGATGGCCTACAACACCTACAAGACCCTCGCGCCCAGCGCCCACGCCACCTCGGCCAAGCCGAGCCTGGCTTCCTAGGAGAGACGCCCCATGTCCTTTTTGAAGAATCTCTACGAGAGCCCCCTCAAGCTGGGCGTCACGATCGCGTTCGTCGTGAGTATCGGCGGCCTGGTCGAAATCCTGCCCCTGTACTTCCTCAAGAGCGCGGTGCCCCCGGTGGAGGGCGTCAAGCCCTACTCCCCCCTGGCCCTCGAGGGGCGCGACCTCTACGTGAAGGAAGGCTGCTACAACTGCCACAGCCAGCAGATCCGGCCCTTCCGCGCCGAGACCGAGCGCTACGGCCACTACTCGCTGGCCGGTGAGTCGGTCTACGACCACCCCTTCCAGTGGGGCTCCAAGCGTACCGGCCCGGATCTCGCCCGCCTGGGCGGCAAGTACCCCGACTCGTGGCACGTCCAGCACATGCGCGATCCGCGCAGCATGGTCCCCGAGTCGGTGATGCCCGCGTACCCCTGGCTCGAGAAGACCGCCCTTCGGACCGACGGCATCCAGGCCAAGATGAAGGGCCTGCGCATGCTGGGCACCCCCTACACCGACGCCGAGATCGCAGCGGCCCCCGCCGAGCTCGAGGGCAAGACCGAGCTGGACGCGCTCGTCACCTACCTGCAGGGCCTCGGCACTGCAGTCAAGAGGTAAGCTAGCCATGTCCTTCGAAGCGCTCGCAACCGCCAGCAAGATCGTCTCGCTGCTGATGTTTCTCCCCATCTTCGTAGGGGTGGCCTTCTGGGCGTACCGACGCCAGAACAAAGAGCGCCTGGAATCCTACGCCCATCTCCCCCTGCAAGAGGACTAAGTGATGCACGAACCCAAGATCCTGCATACCATCGACGGCATCTCCGAGTACGACAACCCGAGCCCCCCCTGGATCATCGGGGTCTTCCTCGCGACCCTGGCCTTCGCCCTGGTCTACCAGGTGCTCTTCCCCAGCTGGTTCGGCCCCGGCCTGCTAAAGTGGAGCCAGGTGAAGATGCACGCGGAGGAAGTGCAGGCCGCCTCGGCGCTCGCCGCCAAGGTCGCCTCCACCCAGGCCGACGCCGGCATCGACGCCGTAGTCAAGGACCCCGCGGCCATCGAGGCGGGCAAGGCCGTCTTCGCGGCCAACTGTGCCGCCTGCCACGGCGCCACCGCCGAGGGCGGCATCGGCCCCAACCTCGTGAAGCCGCCCTACTGGGTGTCGGGCACCGGTACCCCCGCCGACATCGAGCACATCGTCAACACCGGCACCGCCAAGGGCATGCCCGCCTGGGGCGGCGTCCTCGGCAAGACCAAGGTCCAGCAAGTCACGGCCTTCGTGTACAGCCTGGAGCACCCGGTTAAGTAACACCCGAAAGAAGAACCGTCATGGCCGAACCCGCCGACACCAAGCTCAACACCGAGATGTTCAAGGGCAAGATCTTCGTCAAGAACATCTGGGGCAAGTTCCAGGCCCAGCGCTGGAAGGTCTTCCTCTTCCTGCTCGCGGGCTGGTACATCCTGCCCTGGCTGAGGATCGGCGATCGGCCGGCGGTCCTTCTGGACATCCCCGCCCGCAAGTTCCACATCCTGTGGATCACCTTCTGGCCCCAGGACGTCTACCTGCTCACCCTCGCCCTCATCACCTGCGCCCTGTTGCTGTTCGGCGCCACCATGCTCGTCGGCCGCGCCTGGTGCGGCTACACCTGCCCCCAGACCGTGGGCACCAGCCTCTACCTCGAGATCGAGCGCTGGATCGACGGCGATCGCCCGCAGCAGCTGCGGCTCGCCAAGGCCCCCTGGGGCCCCGACAAGATCAAGAAGCGCCTCTTCAAGCACGGCCTCTGGGTCCTGCTCTCGTTCGCGCTGAGCCTCAATTTGCTCTTCTACTTCGTCCCGGCCGCCGAGGCCCTGCACCGCCTGGCGACCCTGAGCCTCAGCCCCACCAACCTCTTCTTCCTCTGCTTCTTCGCGGTTCTGGCCTACGCCGACTTCGGCCACGCCCGCGACTGGGTCTGCAAGTTCCCCTGCCCCTACGGCCGCTTCCAGGGGATCATGACCGATCCCGACTCGCTGGTGGTCACCTTCGACGTGAAGCGCGGCGAGCCCCGGCAGTTCTTCCGCAAGGGCGAGGAGCGCACGGCCGGCGACTGCGTCAGCTGCAACCTGTGCGTGGACGTGTGCCCCACGGGCATCGACATCCGCAACGGCCTCCAGTACGAGTGCATCTCGTGCATGCGCTGCGTGGACGCCTGCGACCACGTCATGGGCAAGGTCGGCTTCGAAGCGGGGCTCATCCGCCTCTCCAGCGAGCGCGAGGTGTCGGGCCAGCCCAAGGCCAAGTTCCGGCCGCGCCTGGCCTTCTACGGGGTGGTGCTGACCGCGGTGCTCGGCACCATGGTCGCCTCCATCGCCCTGCGCCCCACCACCGAGCTGGACGTGGTGCGCAACCGCAGCTTCGTCTACCAGCAGCTGAGCGACGGCCGCATCAGCAACGTCTACATGGTCAAGGCCCTCAACAAGGACGACACGAATCACCACTACCGCCTGGAGATCGAGGGCCTCGACGCCCAGGTGATCGGCGGCTCGAAGGACATCGAGGCCCGCTCGGGCGAGGTGGTGCAGCAGAGCGTGGCCCTGGCCCTCAGTCCCGATCGCGACGCGAAGAGCGTCGGCAGGTTCACCTTCGTCCTGGTGGACGCCGAGAGCGGCAAGAAGGTCGCCCGGCGCAGCAGCACCTTCATCCTGCCCGAGCGGGAAGCCCACGAAGCCCACAAGGAAACCGAAGAGTAGAGGAGACCCCCGTGAAGTTCACCTACGCCCAGAAGTTCGTCGCCGGCATGGTCGGCATCCTCGTCTTCACCTTCGCCCTCGACATCGGCTTCATCGTGGTGGGGGCCATGGGCGACGACGGGCTGGTGGTCGAGAACTACTACAAGCACGGCCTCAACTACGACGCCGATCGCGCGACGCGCGAGAACAAGCAGGGCTGGCAGGTCGCGCTCGACGCGCCCAAGATGGCCCAGCGCGCCGAAAGCGCGATCGTGACCCTCAAGGACCGCGACAGCCGCCCGCTGGCGGGCGCCACCGTCACCCTCCAGCTCTTCAGGCCGACCAAGGCGGGCTACGACCAGCGCATCACCCTCGCCGAGGTGGGAGCCGGGCGCTTCGAGGCCCCCGTCACCGTCCCGCTCGAGGGGCTCTGGGACGCCACGGTCGAGATCCAGCAGGGCGCGGTGCGCTACGATTACCGCGAGCGCCTGCGGCTTGAAGCCCCGCGCTCATGACCACGCTCGCGCCGAGCGCCTGCTTCCATTGCGGGCTCGACGCCAGGGACCCCGTCACCGGCCGGATCGGCGACCAGACGCGATCGTTCTGCTGTAAAGCCTGCAAGCTCGCCGCCGAGCTGATCGGCGGCGAGGGGCTCGACGGCTTCTACGCCCGGCGCGAGGGTTTCGGCCTGAAGCCGAAGGCGGCGCACGACTTCCCCTTCGACGATCCCCACTTCCAGGAGAGCATCTCAAGATCCGAGGGCTGCTCCATGCGCGAGGTCGTCCTGGAGCTCGAGGGCCTTCACTGCTCGGCCTGCGTCTGGCTGATCGAGCGCATCCTCGGCAAGACCCCGGGGGTCGAGTCGGTGAGGGTCAACTTCACCGCCCGGCGCGTCGTCATCCGCTGGGATCCCGCCACCGTCCGCCTCGGAGCCCTGGCCGACACGCTCGGCGCCCTGGGCTACCCCCCCTCTCCCTACGACCCCACCGGCTCCGACCGCCGGGCCCGCACGCGCCAGCGCGCCATGCTGATCCGGCTCTCGGTCGCTGCCCTGGCCGCCCTCGGGGCCATGTTCGTGGGCGAGGGCCTCAACTGGGGCGGGTTCGACGCGAGCGAGCACCACCTGCGCGGGATGCTGTCGTGGGTGGGGCTTGCGATCGCGACGCCGGCGGCCCTGTACGTGGGCTGGCCCTTCTTCAAGAGCGCCTGGACCGGGCTGCGCGCGGGCGCGCTCACCATGGACGCCACGATCACCCTCGCCTCGCTGATGGCCTACCTCGCGAGCGTCTGGGCGACGGTCACCGGCCGCGGCGCGGTCTACTTCGATTGCCTGCTGGCGCTGCTGTTCTTCCTGCTGGTCGGGCGCGCCCTCGAGGGGGCGGTGCGGCGCCGGGTGCTCGGGCTGGCCGAGCGGAACTGGCGGCTGGCCGCCCCCAGCGCGACCCGGCTCAAGGACGACGGCGAGGAGACGGTGGCGACCTCGGCCATCCGGACAGGCGATCGCCTGCTGGTGCGCCCGGGCGAGACGATCCCGGTCGACGGCCGCGTGGAGTCGGGCACCGGCCACGTGGACGAGGCCATGCTCAGCGGCGAGTCGCTCCCGGTCTCGAAGGCTCCCGAGAGTCCCGTCACGGCAGGCACCCTCAACCTGGAAGGGGCGCTCGTGGTGCGCGCCGAGCGGGTGGGCGCCGAGACCACGCTCGCCCAGATCGTGCGCTGGGTGAGCGAGGCGGACGCCGCGCGCTCTCCCTCCCAGCTGCTCGCGGACAAGGCGGCGACGGTCTTCTTGCCCCTGCTCGTCCTGGTGGCGGGCCTGACGTTCTGGCTCAACCTGCCGCTCGGGCTGGACCATGCGATCCGCAACACCGTGTCGGTGCTGATCGTGACCTGCCCGTGCGCGCTGGGGCTCGCGACGCCGGCGGCGATCGCCGTGGCCATGGCCCGCGGGGTCCGCGAGGGGATCCTGTTCAAGGGCGGCCTGGAGCTCGAGCGCCTGCGCGGGGTGACCCACCTGATCCTGGACAAGACGGGGACGGTGACGGCGGGCCGGATGCGCGTGACGCGCGTCGAGGGCGAGGGCCTTGAACTCGCGGCCTCGCTCGAGGCCCTCTCGGAGCACCCGATGGCCCGGGCGGTGACGGCCCATGCCCAGGAGCAAGGGCTGGCTCCGCTTCCGGTCGAGGGCTTCAAGGCGATCCCCGGGTGCGGGGTGGAAGGCACGGTCGCGGGGCACCAGGTGCGGATCGGGAAGCCGGGATGGCTCGACTCCATGGAACTTGATTTTATCCCCCCACCCCCCACCCCGAGCCGCTCTCGGGCATCCGTGCCCTTCGCGGCATCAGCGCATCCTGCGCAAGTCCACCAGGGGGCGGGGAGTCCCGGACCGGAGACGGACAGCCGTATCCTGATCGCGCGGGACGGGAGGGTCGTGGGCTCCGTCTCGATCGCGGACACCCTGCGCCCCGACGCGGCCGAGACCCTCGGTGCGCTCAAGGCGCGCGGGATCGAGGGGATGCTGCTGTCGGGCGATCGCAGGCATGTGGTCGAGGCGATCGCCGGCAAGCTCGGCCTCGCGCGCTTCTTCTCCGACGTCCTTCCCGACGGCAAGCGCGCGGTGATACAATCCGAGCGCGGACACGGGCGCGTGGTGGCCATGGTGGGCGACGGCGTGAACGACGCCCCGGCGCTGGCGAGCGCCGACGTGGGCATCGCCATGGGGCAGGGGGCCGCGATCGCGGCGTCGGCCGCGGGGGTCGTGCTGCTGGGCGATCGCCTCGGCCAGCTGCTCGACGCCTTGCGCCTCTCGGAGGCGACGGTCGCCACGATCCGCGCCAACTTCGCCCTCTCGGCGCTCTACAACGTGGTGGCGGTGCCGGTCGCGGCGATGGGCTGGGTCTCGCCCCAGTGGGCCGCGGTGCTGATGCCCGCGAGCTCGCTCTTGGTCCTCTTCAACTCCCTACGTCTGTCGAGGTGACGCCTTGGAAGCCATGTTCATCATCCTGCCCATCACCTTCCTGGCCGCCGCCTACCTCCTGTACGCGCTGATCAAGGGAATCCGGGCAGGGGAGTACGACGACGTGGAGGGCGAGAAGTACCGCATCCTCCACGACGAAGAGTGACGATCGAGCCGGACGCTTCGGCGCCTCCCCTCACGCTGGGGCAAGGATCGCAAGGGACTCACCGATAATAAGCAGGTGCACCCCCGGTTCGTCAGGAGGAGAGGATGATCGTCACCCAGCGCGTGGGAATCCCCGTCGTCGACATGGACGACTATCGCTCGGGCTCGCCCGAGGCCCGCGAGAACTTCGTCAAGACGCTCGGCGACGGGCTCAAGGAGTTCGGCTTCATCACCGTCGGACACCACGGCATCGACCAGGAGCTGATCCGCAAGGCCTATCGCCTTTACCAGGACTTCTTCGCCCTGGACCTCGAGACCAAGCGCAAGTACGGCAAGCGCCACGGCGGCCAGCGCGGCTACACCGAGTTCGGCTCGGAGAACGCCAAGGGCAACCCCGTCCCCGACCTCAAGGAGTTCTGGCACGTGGGCCGCGAGCTCGCCGCAGGCCATCCCTTGCGCTCCGAGTACCCCGACAACGTCTGGCCCGCAGAGATCGCCGAGTTCAAGCAGACCGTCCTCGCGCTCTACGGCCAGCTCGATAGCTGCGTCGACACCTTCCTCTTCGCCCTGGCCGACTACTTCGAGCTGCCCCGGACCACCTTCTCCGACATGGTCAAGGACGGCAACAGCATCCTGCGCACCATCCACTACCCGCCGCTCTCGCCCGACGCCGATCCCCGCGCGGTGCGCGCCGCCGCCCACGAGGACATCAACATGATCACCATCCTCTGCGAGGCGACCTCGTCGGGGCTGGAGCTGCTCACCCGCTCGGGCGAGTGGCTGGCCATCGACGCCCTCGAGGGCCAGATCGTCGTGGACGCGGGCGACATGCTGCAGCGGGTCACCAACCACGTGATCCCCTCGACCACCCACCGCGTCGTCAACCCCGAGGGCCCGAACACCGCCCGCTACTCGATGCCCTTCTTCGTCCACCCCTACAGCGCGTGCGACCTCACGGCCCTCGACCGGTTCGTGACCGACGAGAGCCCGCGCAAGGATCCCCCCATCACCGCCGGCGCCTTCCTCGAGCAGCGCCTGCGCGAGATCGGCCTGATCAAGTAAGACGCCCCTTTAAGCCAAAGGTCACCCGAACGCAACACGATCCGGCCTACGATGAGGGCCGGATCGTGTTGTTTCTGCTTGAGGAGTGAGGTCATGCTCGAGAAAGCCACCGCCCTGGTCGCCAGCTATAACGCCATGGTCATGGTCGCGATCGCCGCCTTCGGCATCGCGTCGGCCACCGTCTGGACGCTGGCCATGCGCCAGCGCAAGTCCCGCGGCGAATCGTAACCCCTTTCGCCGAGATCGACCGGGGGCAGGCTGAGCCTGCCCCCGGTTTCGCATGGGGAGCAGGCATTGACGCCCACCGAGGAAGGGAAGTAGCATACCCCTACCCCGTATAGCTTACCTTTCGTGAGGCTCACCCATGACCATCCTGCTGCTCGCCATCGGCTTCGTCGGCGCCTTCATCTCGGGCCTGCTCGGCGTGGGGGGGGCCATCGTCCTGATCCCCATGCTGCTGTACCTTCCCCCGCTCCTGGGGCTGGGGCGGCTCGGCATCGTCGAGATCGGCGGCATGTCGATCGTCCAGGTGCTCGTCGCCTCCTTGCTCGGCCTGCTCTCCCACCGCCGGGCGGGGCACTTCTCGAGGCGCGTGGCCCTGCCCATGGGGATCGCCATGGCCGTGGCCTCGGCCCTCGGCGCCGGCCTCTCGAGCGTCTTCTCGGGCGAGGTCCTGAGGGCGCTGTTCGCGCTTCTCGCCGGCGCGGCCGCCCTGCTGATGGTCCTGCCGGCCCCGGCCTCGGCGGACGGCGAGGAGCTGCCCGAGGGCTTCAGCCCCGCGCTGGCCTCGGCGATCGCCTCGTTGGTGGGCCTGCTGTCGGGCCTGCTCGGGGCGGGCGGCGCCTTCATGCTCACCCCTCTGATGCGCTCGGTGCTGGGGCTGCCCATGCGCCTGATCATCGGCAACTCGCTGGCCATCGTCTTCATCTCGGCCCTCTCGGCCAGCGCGACCAAGGCCCTCACCGCCCAGATCCCGTATCAGCACGCCGCCCTCCTGGTGGCGGGCGCGCTCGCGGGATCCCCGCTCGGCGCCCGGGCCTCGCTGCGCGCGCCGGTGAAGGCCCTGCGCTGGATCATGGCGATCGTGATCGGTTCGACCGCCGTCAAGATGACGCTCGACCTCCTGAGGTGAACGACCGACAGTTGACTCCTCGGAGGCGATCTCTTACCATTGGTAACGAACATACCCTAGAGGGGTATGGTAATCGAAGATCTCGCGACGGATAAGCGACCGATAAACAACCATGGAGGTCCCCATGTTCGAACTTTCCCCCGCTGAACTCAAGGCCCGGCTCGACCGCCAGGAGGCGATCGCCCTGCTGGACGTGCGCAACGCCGAGGAGTTCGAGGCCTGGCGCATCGAGAGCAAGCACGATTTCCCCGTGGCCCACGTGGCCTACTTCGACTTCATCGAGGATCCCGAGGCGGCGATCGCGGCCCTTCCCTTCTCGCAAGAGCAGGAGGTGGTGGTGGTCTGCGCCAAGGGCGGCTCCTCCGAGTTCGTGGCGAACTTGATGAACGAGGCGGGCTACAACGCCCTCAACATGACCGGCGGCATGCAGGCCTGGGGCGACCTCTACGAGGTCCGCGAGGTGGTGCCCTCGAGCGCTCGCCTCACCCTGCTGCAGTTCAACCGGGTCGGAAAGGGCTGCCTCTCCTACCTGATCGCATCGGGCAAGGAGGCGATCGTGGTCGACCCGGGCCGGCACGTCGCCCAGTACGTGGAGGAGGCCAAGAGGCGCGGGCTGAGCATCGCCCACGTGGTGGACACCCACGTCCACGCCGATCACGTCTCGGGCGCTCCTGAGCTCGTCGAGCTGACGGGGGCCCCCTACCACCTTCACGAGGGTGACGCCTCCTTCGGCAAGCTGAACGTCGCCTCCGGCGAGGGCCAGATCCGGCTGGGCGAGCTGGTGGTGGACGTGCTCCAGGAGCACACCCCGGGCCACACCCCGGGCAGCACCAGCCTGGTGGTGGACGGTCGCTTCTTCATCTCGGGCGACACCCTCTTCGTCAAGTCGGTCGGCCGTCCCGACCTGGGCGGCCACGCGGTGGAGTGGGCGCACGACCTCTACCGGACCCTGAGCGAGAAGATCCGCCGGCTCTCGGACGACACGACGGTGCTTCCCGGCCACTTCGCGAGCCTGGACGAGATCCGCGAGGACGGGGTCGTGGCGGGGGTCCTCGGCGAGATCCGCAAGAGCAACCCGGCCCTTGCCATCGAGGATGCGGGCGCCTTCGTCGCCTTCATCCAGGAGAACATGCGCCCCCAGCCCGAGCTCTACGGCGAGATCCGCCGGGTGAACCTGGGCCTGGTGAGCGCCTGCGAGGACCAGCGCACCGCCCTCGAGATCGGCAAGAACGAGTGCGCCGCCAGCAAGGCCCTCGCCTGACCCCGCCTGCATGCCCGCTTAGATAGAGAGGATCATCCCCATGCAAAACCACGACGCCACCAAGACCCTCGACGTGAAGGGCCTCAAGTGCCCCATGCCCATCGTCAAGGCCAAGAAGGAGCTGGACGCCATGGCCCCCGGCGAGACCCTCGCGGTGCTCGCGACGGACAGGGGCTCGGTGCTGGATTTCCAGGGCTGGGCCAAGACCAACAAGACGGCCCGCCTGGTCGAGCAGCAGACCGTGACGAGTGACGACGGCCGCGAGGTGTACGTCCACGTCATCGAGCGCCAGGGCTAAGGAGTAAACACGATGGATTCCACCGCAACGATCTCGGCCCTCGAGGCGCGCGTCGCGCGCCTCGAGGGCGACCTCGCCGGGCTCAAGGAGAACGTCCCCGAGGACCGCGTCTCGATGATCGTCTTCTCGGGCGACCTGGACAAGACCCTCGCGGCCTTCATCATCGCCACGGGTGCTGCCACCATGGGCATGGAGGTCTCCATGTTCTTCACCTTCTGGGGGCTCTCGGCCATCAAGGAGCGCCGGCTCTTCGACGCCAAGTCGCTCAGCGAGCGGATGATGGCCATGATGACCCCTTCGAGCTCCAAGGAGCTGAACCCCTCGAAGATGGCCTTCATGGGGGCCGGGGCGGCCCTCTTGCGCCAGATGATGAAGGACAAGGACGTGGCCTCGCTGGAGGACCTCATCTCCCTGGCCCGGGAGATGGGCGTCACCTTCACCGCCTGCGAGATGAGCATGGACGTGATGGGCGTCAAGCGCGAGGAGCTGCTCGCCGACGCGCAGCTGGGCGGGGTGGCGACCTTCATGGCGGACGCGCTGAAGAGCCGCGTCTCGCTCTTCATCTAGGAAGGATCGCCCCATGACCAGCACGACCGTCCCCCCCCTCAAGGCGAACCCGGCGATCGGCGTCGCCATGGCGCTGGCGATCGCCACCCTCAGCTACTATCTCGCCACCCTCCCGGGCCTCAAGGTCATCGGGGCGCTGACGGTGGCCCTCATCGTCGGCATCCTCTGGCGCGCCGCGGCGGGGTTGCCGAGCGCCGCGCTGAGCGGCACCAGGTTCACGGCCCGGACCGTCCTGCGCGCCGGGATCGTCCTGATGGGGGCGCGGCTCGACTTCGCCATCGTCGCCCAGGCGGGCCCCAAGATCCTCCTGCTCGACCTGGTCATGATCGGGCTCGGCATCGCGGGCATCTTCTGGATCACCCGGCGCTTCGGGGTCGAGCGCAAGCTCGGGCTGCTCGTCGCGGTGGGCACCAGCATCTGCGGGGCGAGCGCCGTGGCCGCAGCCGCCGGCGTCACCAAGGCCGACGAGGACCAGACCACCCTCGCCGTCGCCCTCATGGGCATCCTCGGCACGATCGGGGTGCTGCTCTACGTGTTCGGAGGGCGCTTCATCGGGCTCAGCGACCACCAGCTCGCGATCCTCTCGGGCTCGACCCTGCACGAGGTCGCCCAGGTCATGGCCGCGGCCTTCTCGTTCGGCCCCGCAGCCGGCGAGATGGGCACCCTGGTCAAGCTCACCCGGGTGGTGCTGCTCGCCCCCGCCCTGGTGCTGGTCGGGTTCTTCATGGGAGGCGAGCGCCTGCGCTACACCTGGAAGGAGCCGCCCATCCCCTGGTTCGTCATCGGCTTTTTGGCGATGGGGGTCGCCGGCACCGTCGGGATCCTGAGCCCCGCCGCGCGCAGCGCCCTCTCGAACGCGAGCATCTTCCTGATGGTGATGGCCATGGCGGCGATGGGCCTCAACACCCCGCTCGCCATGATCCGCAAGGCCGGCATGAAGGTCATCTACGCGGGGCTCACGGGCTTCGCCCTGCTCGCGGCCACGAGCTACCTGCTGATCAGGGTCCTCGACATCCAGTAAGGAGAACGCCATGCCCTCCGCTTCCACCTCCGAGGCCGAGCCTCGCTTCGGCCGCCTCGGCGTCGGGTTCGGGCTCCTGGGCGCGGCGTCCATCGCCCTCTTCGGGCCGATCGGCGTCTCGACCACCTACCCCAGGGCCGTCGGCGCGATGCTCGAGCGCCTCTTTCCCTCCTTCGCGGCCTCCCAGCCCTACCTCGTGCAGATCGGGGGCCTGGTGCGCCCCGAGACCGCGATCGTGCTCGGGCTCGTGATCGGGGGGCTCCTCGCAAGTCGCCTCTCGGGGGAGCGAGCACCCGGCGTCGAGCTGGTCCATGCGCACGAGCGCTCCCGCGCGCTGCGCTACCTCACGGCCTTCATCGGGGGCTTCCTGCTGCTCTTCGGAGCCCGCCTCGCCGGGGGGTGCACCAGCGGGCACGTCATCTCGGGGATCATGCAGCTCTCGGTGAGCGGGCTGATCTTCGGCGCCGGGGTCTTCGCCACCGGCATCCCCACCGCCAAGCTCTTGCAGAAAGGACGCTGAGATGGACCTCGCCTTCGGCCTCTTGATCGGGATCGGCATGGGCGCCTTGATCCAGCGCGTCCGCGCCTCGAGCCCGGGCATGATCGCCCGCAACCTGCGGCTCGAGAACCTTTCGATCATCAAGTTCATGGCCCTTGCGATCGCCGTGGGGGCCGTCGCCTCCTATGTGCTCGCCGGCTTCGTCCCGATGCACTTCTCGATCAAGCCCACCTACGTGCTCGGGGTCCTGGCCGGAGGCCTGGTCTTCGGGCTGGGCTTCGGCCTGGCGGGCTATTGCCCCGGCACGTGCGTGGTGGGTGCCGCCGAGGGGCGCAAGGACGCCCTCTTCACCCTCGCCGGCGGCCTCGGGGGAGCCCTCGCCTTCACCCTCGCCTTCCCCGCCCTGGAGCGGAGCTTGATCACTCCCTTCAACTACGGGAAAATCACCCTGGCGGATCTCATCCACCTGCCGCCGCTCGGGATCGCCGTCGGCCTCGCCCTGATCCTGGCGGCCTTCGCGTTCCTGGCCCCCACCCAGCTCAGGCGCCCTTCGTGATCCGATGACATTCGACAAAGGAGCTTCGACGCCACGATGACAGCCATCTTCTGGAACGAGCGCTTCAAGCAGGAAGCCTACGTCTACGGGGAGGCCCCCAACGACTTCGTCGCCACCCACGGCCACCTGTTGCCTCCAGGCAGCCGGGTCCTGAGCCTCGGCGAGGGAGAGGGGCGCAACGCCACCCACCTGGCGGCCCGAGGATCCCTCGTGACGGCCCTGGACAGCTCGGAGGAAGGCTTCGAGAAGCTCAAGCGCCTGGCTGAAAAGCGGGGGGTGACGGTCGAGACCGTGCTCGGTGACGTCACCACGAGCGACATGGGCACCGACCGGTGGGATGCCATCCTCGACATCTACTGCCACCTGCCGGGAGCGGTGCGAGGCCGGCTTTACGAGAACATCCGGCGGGCCCTCAAGCCCGGCGGGATGTTCATGACCGAGCAGTTCGCCCCCGGCCAGCTCGCCTATCAGAGCGGGGGGCCCAAGGACCTCGACATGCTGCTGCCCCTCTCGGAGCTCACGGCCGCCTTCGACGGCTGGGAAGTCCTGGTCGCAAGCGAGGAGGTCGTCCAGCTGGACGAGGGACCGTTCCACCAGGGGGCGGCGGCCGTCACCCGGTTCATCGCGCGGAAGCCTTAGAGGAGATCACACATGCAATTCGCCATCGAGACCTACGGGCTGGGCGGCAAGGTCCAGCTCGACCACGCCACCGCCCTCGAAAGGACCAAGGAGGCCCTGAAGGCCAACGGCTTCGGCGTCCTGTCCGAGATCGACGTGCAGGCGATCTTCAAGGCCAAGCTCGGGGTCGATCGGCCGCCGTACGTGATCCTGGGGGCGTGCAACCCCGGCCTCGCCCACCAGGCCCTCGGCATCGAGCCCGACCTCGGGCTGCTCCTGCCGTGCAACGTGGTGGTCTACGAGGACGCGCAGGGGGTCTGGGTCAAGGCCATCGAGCCGGCCAAGATGCTCTCGGTGGTCGAGAACCCCGCCGTCGAGCCGATCGCCACGCAGGTGCGCGCCCTGCTGGAGCGCGTCCTCCTGGCGATCGAAGGCTAAGCGGAGACCTCGATCTCGCCGGTGCCCTCGCAGCGCGAGCAATCGACCTCGCGATCGCCGTCGCAGGCGTCGCACATGGTCTCGCCGTAGCCGGCGGGGTGGTCCATCTTGCCGGTGCCGAAGCACTTGCGGCAGCTCACGACTCCCTTGCCGGTGCAGGTCGAACAGGTGGTGGCCATGGTATCTCCTCGTGAAAGGGGGGGCGCCCCCATCATACCTCCGGCTGCGGCGAACCGGCAGGCCTGGCAACGGTCGCGAGCGTCGCCTGCACCATGCGCACCAGGTCCGAGGGCGCAAGCAGGATCTGGGTCCCCCGCACCCCCGCGCTGATGCTGATCGTGGCATGATCGAGGGCGCTTCGGTCCAGGTAGACCGGAAAGCGCTTCTTGGTGCCGATGGGCGAGACGCCGCCCCGGATGTAGCCGGTCACGGGCTGAACGTCCTTGAGGGGCAGCATCTCGCAGCGCTTGTTGCCGCTCGCGCCGGCAGCCGCCTTGAGGTCCAGCTCGGTGCCCGCCGGCACCAGCACCAGCAGCACGCCGGTCTTGTCGCCCTTGAGGGCGAGGGTCTTGAAGACCTCCTCCTCGCGCATGCCGATCTTGCGCGCGACCGACTCGGCCGACAGGTCCGCCTCGTCCACCTCGTAGTCGACGAGGCGGTAGGGCACCTTGGCCTGGTCCAGCAGGCGAACGGCGTTGGTCTTCACGAGGCTCTCCTCACGTGGAAAGGCCGCGAGGCCGCCCGTCGAAACGGGCGACCTCGCAGGAAACGGGAGCGGACTAGTTGCTCCAGGCGGTGCCCCAGGGGCCCCAGGCACCGTTCGCGCCCTTGGCGTGGACGTAGACGACCTGGCGCGACGCCGAGCGGACGGCAGCCACGGCCTTGCGGTCCGCGACGCGCATGGCGGTCCCGGTGCCGGCGGCGCCGGGGCGGCCGACGAAGTACTCGGCCTGGGTGACGGCGTCCTCGGCCTCGAGGCTGATCGTGCCGGTGGTGCCGGCGGCCTCGACCTTGGGCCCGAAGATCGCGTCGGGGTTGTCGGCGATCTTGAGGGCGAAGAGCATCATGGGGCGGTTCTCGTCCCAGAACCTGGAGACCCGCGAGAAGGGGGGATCGAAGCCGTCGTTGTAGCTGCCGACCTCGACGGTGTAGGCGAGGGTTCCAAGCTTCTCGAAGGCCCAGTCCACGTCGTCGCCGCTGTTGACGTACATCTTGCTGCCCTGGTAGGCGTCGTAGCCCGAGAGCTTGCCCATGGCCTGGCCGATGGGCGCGAGGCGCTTGTCCGGGGCCGGCTCGTCCTTCTTGTCCCAGGACCACATGACCGCGTTGCTGAAGGAGTGGAAGGTCAGGTACACGACCGGCTTGATGCGGAGCATCAGGTCGCGCATGGTCTGGGTCTCGGGCTCCGAGAAGGCCTTGGCGCCGCGGAAGGTGTCGGACTCGGGGTTGCTCGAGTCGCCCGCGGTGCCCCACGACGCGTCGTAGTTGCGGTTGAGGTCCACGCCCAGGCGGCTCTTGCCGCCGGTGACGTTGTTGGTGTTCTTGCGCTGGTTGCCGCCCTTGGCCGCGAGCGCGTGACCGTCCGGGTTGACCATGGGCACCAGCCAGATGTCGCGGTTGTCGACGGCGGCGGTCACCTCGGCGTCCTTGCCGTAGCCGTCGGCCAGGTGATGGACCATGCCGAGCACCATCTCGGGGGTCACCAGCTCGCGGGCGTGGTGGCAGCCGGCGAAGAGCACGGTGGGCTTGCCGGTGCCGGCCTTCTTGAAGTGGATCGCCCAGATGTCGCGGCTGCCCTTGCCCTGGTTCTTCTCCCAGCCGTCGCCGATGTCCTGCAGCTCGACCAGCTGGGGGTACTTGGCCGCGACGTCCTTGAGCTCGGCGAGCATGGTGTCGTAGGTGTGGTAACCCTTGTCGAAGGTGTTGTTGAGGTAGCGATCGCTGCGGCGGGTGACCTTGAAGCCGAGCTGCTTGGCCTTCTCGTACTGCGCCTGGTTGAGCGCGCCCTTGAGGCGCATGGCCTTGCGATCGACCGACCAGATGTCCGCGCCGGCGTTGACCAGGGCGTTGAGCTGGTCGCGCTGCTTGTAGGTCATCTCGACGGCGACGATCTGGTCCTTCGAGCTGAAGGCGATGGGCGCACCCTCGCCGTCGCCGCCCAGGGGGCCTGACATGAGACCGCAGCCCGCGATCGTGGACGCGGCAAGGAGCGAGAGGGCGGTGCGGAGCGAGCGCTTGAACAAGGTGAATACCTCGCGAGATCGAGGGGGCGACGTTGCTTAGGTTAATACTAGCTTAAATATAGCTTAACTCACAAGCGATCTTGCGTGATCTCCGAAAAAAAGATCGGCGCCTGGGCCGGGCGGGGAAATTCCGCTACCATGAGGCCCGAGTCGCAGGAAAGGAGCCGCCATGACGCCCTCATCCCAACCCGATCCCACCGGCCCGGACGGCGCCGAGGAGGTGGAGCGCATGGAGAAGGAAGCGATCACGCTCGAGGACGGCCGCACGCTGATCTACTACCGCTTCGTGCCGGAGGAGCGCTGATGTCCGAGCTGCGCTGGAACCCCATCAACGAGGAGTGGGTCGTCACCGCCACCCACCGGCAGGACCGCACCTTCATGCCGCCCGCGGACTACTGCCCGATCTGCCCGACCAGGCCCGGCGGCTTCCCCACCGAGGTGCCCGCCGCCGACTACGAGTACGTGGTCTTCGAGAACAAGTTCCCCTCCTTCCGGCCCCACCCCGACGCCCCCGCGATCGAGGGGACCGACCTGATGCCGGTGCGCAGCGCCGTGGGCGCCTGCGAGGTGGTGCTGTACACCCCCAGGCACGAGGGCACGCTCGCGGATCGCACCGTCCTCGAGATCGAGCGCCTCGTTAGGGTCTGGCAGGACCGCTACCGGGTGCTCGGGGCGCGCAGCGAGATCGCCTACGTCTTCATCTTCGAGAACAAGGGGGAGGCCATCGGGGTGACGCTCCCCCACCCCCACGGCCAGATCTACGCCTTCGGCTACCTGCCCCCCAAGATCGAACGCGAGCTTTCAAGCCAGGCCAAGTACCACGCCAAAACGGGCCGCTGCCTGCACTGCGACGTGCTCGATGAGGAGCGCAGGGACGCGCGCCGGATCGTCGCCGAGAACGCCCACTTCGTCGCCCTCGTCCCCTTCTACGCCCGCTACCCCTACGAGGTGCACCTCTACGCCAAGGGGCACGTCGAGGCGATCGACGAATTCGACCGGGAGGCCCGGCTGGATCTCGCGGCCATGCTCAAGACGGTGATGCTCAAGTACGACGGCCTCTTCGGCTTCAGCCTGCCCTACATGATGGTCATGCACCAGCGGCCCACCGACGGCGAGGATCACCCGGGCTGTCACTTCCACGTCGAGTTCTACCCGCCCAACCGGACCGCCCAGAAGCTCAAGTACCTGGCCGGCTGCGAGTCGGGAGCGGGCACCTTCATCAACGACACCTTGCCCGAAGAGAAGGCCGCCGAGCTCAGGGCGATCCCGGCGGATAACATTCGCTAGGACGCTCACAACGGCTTTCGTGGCCCTGACCGAGGCGCCGGGACCCGTAGCAAGCTATGCTCCCCTCCAACACCCGCCAGCCTCCCCCGCGCGGGGGACGGCCCGATAGAGGAGGATGCTCCCGCATGCGTAAGAGTTTGCTCGCGCTTTCGCTCTGCCTGGGACTGACCGGGGTCATGATGAGCGGCTGCGCCGGGATGATGCACGGCAAGTCCGCGACGGCCTACGACCAGAAGGTGGGCACCCGCACCGTCGCCTTCGAGAACAAGATCTTCCAGACCCGCGGCGAGGCGCTGCCCCTCAAGGACGACCAGGTCGTCTCGCTCGGCATCGTCGAGGGGCTGGAGGTCTTCCAGCTCAAGGGCGGCGGCGGCGGCCAGGGCCAGGCCGACCTGATCTACGTCAAGACCGTCGACGGGCGCTACCAGCCCCTCGTCCGGATCATGTAAGGGCCACGAGACCCCGGACCCCCCTGTTCACAGGGGGGTCCTTTCGTTTCCCTGCGAAACCGCTTAAAATCGGCAGATGGCGCGATCGCGCACCGGAAAGGGAAGAACGTGGAAGCCACCGGAGTCCTGCTCATCAACCTGGGCACCCCCAACGCCCCCGTGACCGCCGAGGTCCGGGACTACCTGGCCGAGTTCCTGGGGGATTCGCGCGTCCTCGACATGCCCGCCCCGGTGCGCAAGCTGCTCCTGAACCTCGTCATCCTGCCCTTCAGGCCCAGGAAGTCCGCCGCGGCCTACCGCGAGATCTGGACCGAAGGGGGCTCGCCTTTGCGCTGTCACAGCGACGACCTGCTCGCACGGGTGCGCGAGGCCCTGGGCCCCGAAGTGCCGGTGGAGTTCGCCATGCGCTACGGCACCCCCTCGATCGAGTCGGCGCTGCACGTCCTGCGCCGGCAGGGCGTCAACCGGCTGGTGGTGCTGCCCCTGTACCCGCAGCAGGCCTCGTCCACCGGCGGCTCGTCGCTCCAGGAGGTCTACCGGGTCGCGGGCACCTGCTACAACGTCCCTTCCCTGCACGTGGTGGCGCCGTTCTACGAGCACCCGGCCTACGTGCGGGCCTCGGCCGCGGTCGCCCGGCCCGTCGTGGCCGACTTCGAACCCGATCACGTCCTCTTCAGCTTCCACGGCCTGCCCGAGCGCCAGATCCGCAAGGGGGACGACGCCGGCAGCCACTGCCTGGTGAGCGAGGGCTGCTGCGCGCGCATCACCGAGGCCAACCGCAACTGCTACCGGGCCCAGTGCTACGCGAGCGCCCGGGCGATCGCTGGCGCCCTTTCGCTGAGCCCCGAGCGCTACAGCGTCTCGTTCCAGTCCCGGCTGGGGCGCATCCCCTGGATCCAGCCCCACACCGAGGAGATGCTCGTGCGCCTGGCCGAGAAGGGCGTCAAGCGCCTCGCCGTCGTGTGCCCCGCCTTCACCGCGGACTGCCTGGAGACGCTCGAGGAGATCGGCATCCGAGCGAGGGCCACCTTCGTTTCGGCGGGCGGCGAGGACCTGCGTCTGGTGCCGTCGCTCAACGCGCACCCCGAGTGGGTGGAGGCCATCAAGGAGCTGCTGACGCCCTACCTGACGACGCGCCAAGCCGCTCCCGCTCTGCCTTCTTCAGGCTCCTGACGACCAGCTCGTAGGAGTGGTCGACGAGCTGTCGCACCAGCTCGTCCGAGAGGCTGCCGTCCAGCGTCAGGGTGTTCCAGTGGCGCTTGTTCAGGTGGTAGCCCGGCTGGATGGCGGGGTGGGTCTCGCGCAGGATCAAGGCGCGCTCGGGGTCGCACTTGAGGCTGACATGCAAAGGCGCGCTTCCCACCGCGACCAGCGCGAACATCTTGTCCAGGACCTTGAAGACGTGGGCGTCCGGCCCGAACGGGTAGGAGGCACTCACCCCGGCCTTGGGCGCGCAGAGGGCCTCGAAGGTGCTCGTGTCCATGGCTAGTACCCCTGGGCGAAGCGCACGAACCAGGCCCCGTAAGGGATCGCCTGGGGCGAGGCCAATAGCGAGTCGCCCGAGACCGTGCGCAGCAGGTAGGCGGCATTCTGCCCGCCCCGGTAGCCCAGCTCGATCACGCTGGTGCCGAAGCTGGTGTGGAGGCCCGCCTCGTAGAGGTCCGCGGCCCGGTTGAGGCCGTAGACGTAGTGGCCGTAGGCGTTCACGTTGTGCCAGTCCATCAGCTTGTAGCGGGCACCGACCATCGGCCCGACGGTCATGCCGAGGCCGTAGGTGCCGTCCTTGGTGGCGGTGTAGCCGGCGGCCGTCCCCAACCCGATGGCCAGGGAGGTGCGATCGCCCAGGCTCCACAGGGGCTCCAGCTCGCGGCTCCGGCTCCGGACGCCCACCAGGTTGTAGCCCAGAAGGGCGCTGGCGATGGGCATGAGGGTGTTGCCCTGCGCCTGGGGGTTCTGCGGGTCCCGCGAGATGCCCAGGAGCCGGGGGCTGACCATGACCCCGCCGAGGGCGGCGGCGGCGTAGAAGCGGCGATCCCAGTACGACCACCCGGCCAGATCGAGGGCGTAGGCGTCCTCGCCCTGGACCTGGCCGATGCCGACCAGGCCGAGGGCGTGCGTCGCCTGCATCCGGTGCCGCAGCTCGGGGTGCACCTCGAGCATGTAGGGGTCCAGGTCCTCGGAGCCGGGGCGGGTGTCCGCGGCCTGCGCCCCGAGCGCCGTGAGCAGGACGAGAAGGGCCGCGAGCGGCAGCGAGGCCCTCATCGGGTCACCTCCTCGACGACCCAGGGCAGATCGTCGCTCACCGTCGCGCGCAGGCTCGCCCCCAGGCGATCCAGGGCCTCGTCCATCCGGGCGGCCTCGGCGCGCGTCCGCAGGTCGCTCGCGCGCCGCATGAGGTAGGCGGGCGTGGCGTCGGCGCTGCCGGTCGCGTCGTAGGCCGAAAGCCAGTCGGCCTTGAAGGGCGAGCGAATGATGCGGCTGGTGACCTCGAAGCGCGTCAGCGCCCTGGCCTCCCAGCGCACCTTCACGAAGACCGGCAGGACCGCGCCCTGGTAGTAGGCCTCGTTCTCGCTCGAGGCGCTCGGCGGAACGAAGGGCAGCGAGGCCATCAGGAGCACCGAGTCCGACGAAGGGGCGCTCACGACGCGGACGTCCTGGAGGCCGAAGGGCTTCTCCTTGAGGCCGATCAGCGCCCCGGCCGCCGCCTGGCGCGCCTTGGCGTCGCTCACGTTCTTGAAGATGAGCCCCTCGTGGGGGATCCCCTCCTGCCAGCCACCCCAGGCCAGCCGCCAGGGCACCAGGACGGCGCAGCCGCTCGTCGCGGCCAGCAGGACGGCGAGCATCAGCGCTCTCGGGCCAGAAGGGTGGTTCATCGCGGTTCCTTGCATCGAGCGGATCGAGGAGGTCGGAAGGATTATATCAGGCGATCAGGTGAAAACGACTCGCGCGTCGTGCGCCTTCACGATGACTTGACGGCCCTCGAAGGCCACGGCCTGGTCGTAGTCCCCCGCGTTGACGGCAACCAGGGCGCGCGCGGTCGCATCCTCCCGGACGAAGGCCACCGTCCTGGCCCGGTTCGAGGCGTGGACCCAGCGCAAGCCCCCCTCGGCGAAGACCGGATGCTCCCTGCGCAGGCCCAGGAACTCCCGGTACGCCTCGAGGACGGCGCGGTCCCACCTGCGGGGCTCCCAGACCATGGGGGCGCGCGACTCGTGGGAGTTGCGCGCGGTCATGCCGATCTCGTCGCCGTAGTAGAGGTGCGGGGTGCCGGGCAGGAGGGTCTGGAGGGCGAGAGCCGGGCGCAGGCGCTGCGCGTCGCGGGCGAAATTGCCGAAGAAGCGCTCGGTGTCGTGGTTGTCGAGCAGGTTCCAGCAGTGGCGCAGGGCCGCGCCCGGGTAGGTCTCGAGGTAGACCGAGAGCCTGCGCACCATGGCCTCGGCACCGATCTCGCCGCGGAAGAAGTCCACCACCGGCCGCCGGAACTGGAAGTTGAGCACCCCGTCGTAGAGCCCGTCGCGCAGCTGGGAGGCGACGGCCTCCCACTCCTCGGCGATGACGATCGCCTCGGGGTTGCGGGCCTTGAGGCGCGCGCGGAAGCGCCGAAGGAAGCTCTCGGGCAGGTGCTGGGCCGCATCCAGCCGCCACGCGTCCACGCCCTTCCAGCGGTCGATCACCTCGAGCAGCTTGTCCTGGGTCTCGGGGTCGTCGGTGTCGAGCTTGGGCAGCACGCCCCAGCCGAGCCACGTCTCGGCGGTGCCGTCCGGCCTCAGGCGGTAGTGCTTCCTGCGCAGGGCCGGGTCGCGGTACCAGGGGTGCTCGAAGCTGGTGTGGCCGAAGACCCCGTCGAGGGCGAGCTTCATCCCGCGCCGGTGGAGGTCGTCCACCAGGCCCTCGAAGTCGGCGTCGGTGCCCACGTGCGGATCCAGCCGCAGGTAGTCGTCGGTGTCGTAGCGGTGGGTGGAGCGGCTCGCGAAGATGGGCGTGAGCAAGAGCACCGTGACGCCCAGGTCCTGCAGGTAGGGCAGGGCGTCGCGGATCCCTTTGAGGTCGCCGTTGTAGAAGGTGTGCTGGTGGGTGCGATCGCCCGTGAGGGCGCGCTTGCTCTTGGAGGTGGCGACGGGCCGGCCGTGGAAGGCGAAGGCGCCGGGCCGCACGTCGAGCTCCGGGTCGCCGTTCCGGAAGCGGTCCACGAAGAGGTGATAGACGACCTCGTTGCCCCAGGGGCGACTCACGGCGAGGAACGGCCGGTGGGGCTAGCCGAGGATTTCCGCGAGCAGCTCGACCAGGCGGTGGATGTCGATCGCCTTCTTCATGTAGTGGGTGTGCGGCTTGGCGACGAGGTCCGAGACGTCGCCCCCCTGGTCCGCGGTGATGAAGACGATGGGGAGGTTCTTGTACTTGGCCTGCTTGCGCAGGGCCTCGTAGATCTCGCGGCCGGTCAGCTGGGGGACGTTGACGTCCAGGAGCAGCGCGTCGAGCTTGTTGGCCTGGGCGAGATCGAGGCCCTTGCGGCCGTTCTCGGCGGTCAGGACCTGGTAGCCATGCTCCTCGAGCACCTCTTCGAAGAACTCGAGGGCGTCCGGGTGGTCTTCAACGATCAAGATAGTCTTCTTCATGGCTTCCTCCTGCCCCTATGCTACCCGAGGAACCGAGAAACGAACAAGGGGAAGGTCGTCACGGCGCCTCGCTCGCCTTGACGCTGTCCAGGTTGGCGTGGACGAAGGCCTCGAGCTGGAGCAAGCGCGCGGAGATCTCGGCGAGCTGGGCGGCGAGCGCGGCGCTCGGCGCGACCTCGACCTGCGTGCGCGCCGCGCGCAACAGGCCCTGGGTCTCCTCGAGCAGGCGGCAGATCTGGCTGGAGGCCATCCAGGTGAGGCGGTGCTGAAGGTCGCGCTGGGCCTTGGCCTGGGCGCTCTCCATCTCGGCGGCCAGCGCCTGCTCGGCAAGCAGGGCGTTCTGGATCGCGACCGCCCCGTAGGCGAGGGCGCGGCCCCAGCGATCGCGCGGCGCGAGGCCGGGGCCGTGGAAGGAGGCCTCCCCGAGGGCGATCCCGGCCGCGACGAGCGCCTGCGTCTCTCGCGCGGGGATGCGCACCTCGCCGTGGCGGACGTTGATGGCCCGATGCTCGGGCCCCGCGTGGACCCGGACCGAGACGCCCGCGGCCCCCGACAGCCTCACCAGGTGCACCGCGAGCACCAGGGCCACCTGGGCGGCGCTGCTCTGGGCCGCGAGCTCCGCGCGCAGGCGATCCAGCCCGCCGTCGACGGGACGGGGGACGCGCGCCAGGTGGGCAGGAAGGAAGCGACGCCACATGACCTCTAGCCTACGACAGAGGCGAGCGTGGGTACAAGTCAGTCATGTGGAGTTTGCCCCGCCTACGCAACCACCGTCGCCTCCAGGCCGTGCTCGCCACCCTCGAGGGGCTGCCCGGCGAGGAGGCCGTGCTGCTCCAGGCCCTGGTCGATCACCTGGGGTTCGAGCAAGCGGGCCTCTACCGGCGCGAGCCGCGCTCGCAGGCGCTCGTCTGGGTCGCGGGCACCCCCGCCGAGGCCTCCCCCGAGCACCGCTCGCTTCCCATGGACGCCATGGAGAGCGGTCTTGCGCTCGTCGACGGCTTCGTGGCGGGCCTCCCCCTCAAGGGCCGCCTCCAGACCGTCGGCCTCCTGGTGCTCGGGCGACGAAGGCAAGGCGTTCGCCTCTCGGAGGTGGAGCGGCAGACCCTCGCCCAGGCCTGCGGCGTCTTCGCCCTGGGGCTCGAGAACCAGTGGCTCGGCCGCGCCAAGATCGACCAGCGCCTCGCCACCCTCAGGGCCCAGGAGGAGAGCGAGCTGCAGAAGCGGCTCAGCGCGGTGGTCTCCCACCAGCTCAAGACGCCGCTGCTGTTGGGACAGGGCATGCTCAAGGACGCCATCGACGCCATCGACGACCGCGCGCGGGTCGCCAAGCGCCTCGACAAGCTCATCACCTCGCTGACGCGCTTCGAGCGCAACGTCATGCAGAACTTCGACCGCAACGGCATCGCCCTCGATCGCTACCGGCTCGACGTGCGCCCCGTGCCGCTCGCGCCGCTCATCGGGCGCTGCCTGGACGAGCTGCGCTACCCGCTCAAGAAGCGCGAGGCCGAGCTCGTGATCGAGGCGCCCGGCGACATCGAGGTGCTCGCGGACTGCGCCCGGCTCGAGATCGTCTTCGACAACCTGCTCTCCAACGCCCTCAAGGTCCTGCCGACCGGAGGCGCGCTCGCCGTCCTCGCCCGGGTCGCGGGCGAGCACGCGGAGATCCTGGTGCGCGACACCGGCCCCGGCATCTGCGAGGCGAGGCGAGGCGCGCTCTTCGAGCAGCAGCCCCCCAACCCCGCGGACCCCACCTCGACCGGGGTCGGGCTCTCCATCTGCCGCGAGTACATGGGGGCCATGCAGGGCGCGATCGCCCTCGACTCCACCGGCCCGGAGGGGACGACCTTCCGCCTGACGCTCAGGATCGCGCGAAAAAGCGCCGCCTCCACTCTGGAGGCGGCGCCCGAAGGTCGTCGAAGCTAGTTTGCGGGGGTCATCGGGAACATCAGGCTGGTCTTCTTGCCCTTGACCACGCCGATCCCGCTCTGCGAGACGCCCTTGAAGCCGCCGAGGCCGACCGTCAGCGAGTAGGTGTCGGGCTCGAGGCCGGAGAACGAGAAGTTGCCCTGGCGGTCGGTCTGAGTCCGGTACAGGTAGCCGGTGGTGCCGGCCTTGGCGACGACCAGCGCGCCGACGAGGCCCTGGTTGTTGCTCGCGATGTAGACGGTGCCCGCGAGACGGCCCTTGAAGAAGAGGTCCGTGACCGACTTGAAGGTCGGGATGGTGATGATGTGCTCGACCATCAGCTGGCCGTTGGCCATGGCGATGCCGCGCAGCACGACCTTGCGGTTGAGGTAGCCCTCGATGCGGCGATCGCGCTTGCCGTCGCTGCCGGTGACCGAGATCTTGGTCGTTTCCTTCTTGAGGGTCAGCAGGTACTTGCCGTCCTCGATCGAGCGCACGTAGCCGATCTTGGTGGTGCGCTTGACCGAGAAGACGCCGCCGGCCGAATCGAAGAGGCCCGAGGTCTGGCGCTCGGCGGCCGTCAGCGCGGTCGCCGTACGGCCGAGCGCCGATTCGAACTCGCCGAACTCCTTGGTGTCGAGATCGCCGCTGCTGTTGAGGCTGGATGCCTTGACGGCCTCCTCGTCGGTGAAGTCCTGGGCGCTGGAGTCGACCGCGTCCGACGCGCTCTGGTGGATCGCGCTGGGCGCAACCTGGGAGGTCATCCCGCACGCGCTGAGGGCGATCGCCATCACGAGCGAGAGGGCCGGGATCAAGAGCCTGCGAGCTTGCAGCATCCGATTCATTCTCCTTGTAGGAAGGCCGAGCGGTTCCGTCAGGAGATCTTATAACCGATCCTCAGACTTTAATCAATATTTAACTTCGCTTTGGAAAAGCTTAATCTTCATCCCCCCGGAGCGAACGAAGCCCCCTCGGTGGAGGGGGCTTCGTCGCGATGGATCCGGGAAGAACCGTCTAGGCGCCGCGGCGCGAGGCCTCGGGCTCGAAGCCGACGTAGCTCTTGAACTTGCTGTCGCGGTGCTTCTCGAGGTAGCGCAGGCCATCCTCGGTGAGCTGGAGCGCCTCGTCCTCGGTCGGCTGGATCAGCCCCTGGTCGAGCATCCAGCGCTCGGCGCTGTGGACGCGATCGCCGAAGACCTTGCGACCCAGGCGATCGGCCGTGCGACGCCCGACGATGCCGCTGGCCATGACCATCACGTCGAGGAAGCCCACCAGCTGCTTGCGGTTCTCGGCTTCGTTGAGGGGGGGGACGTAGCTGGGCATCGGCTCGCGGGCCGGGGTGAGGGGGGCGCGCCGACCGGGCTGGCGAGCAGGGGCCGCCGAAGGGGCGCCGCCACCCAGCTCGCGCAGGGTTTCCTCGAGGACTTCGCGAACGCGCTCGGGGCTCTCGGTGAGGGCCGCCTGCATCGCGCGGCTCAGCACCAGGGCGAGCCGTTCCCGTTGAGATTGATTCATGGAATGCCTCTGGATAGGGGGTACGACGTCCCCATTATGCCGATGATCGCTGCGAAGGGCAACCATGCCTCTCTGCCCCCCGCGGGCAGCCGGCTGGACGAAGGCCCGGTGGCATGGGTAGCATGGGGAGGTTGCCCGCCCCGTGACGAGGTCCAGCTGATGCCCATCGCCCCGATGCCCCCCGCGCTCCCATCCGTCGAAAGCGCCCAGTCCACCCACCTGGTGCTCGGCCTGGCCAACCCCGAGTGGCTGCACCTGGGGGTCGAGGGCCGCCGCGGCCGCCTGGGCTACTCGCTCTCGGCGGGCTCCCTGGTGCTCGCCCACGACGTGACGGGCACCGCCCGCTACTTCTGGAGCGACCAGGCTGGCGGCTTCTTCGCCGAGGCGGGCGTCACGGCGCTGCGCATGGCCACGATCAGCGACCAGACCCCCCAGGACTGGTTCGCCATGGGAATGGTGGGCGTCGGCTACCAGGTGGTGGTGGGCCGCATGGTCACCAACCTCGGGATCGGCCTCAACCCTCTGCCCCTGCCCCCTTCCAACAACCAGCCGATGTTCTCGTCGAACGCAGCCTCCCTGCCCCGCATCCTGCTGCAGGCAGGCTTCGCCCTCTAGGAGAGTTGACCATGCGCCGCCTCACCTTCGCCCTCCTCCCGGCCACCCTCGCCGCCCTCACCGGCTGCCCGGCCGCCTTCGAGATCCGCAACGGGGACCTGGACGGCGGGCTCGTCTCGGACGCGAGCATCAAGGCCGATCTCGTCAGCGCCGCGGTCCCCACCCCCACCGAGGAGCAGAAGGCCACCCCGGTGGTCATCGCGGTCCACGGCTTCACGGCGACCCCCTACGAGGTGCAGGACGCGGCCACCTACCTGCGGGGCCAGGGCCTCCTCGTCTCCAAGGTGCTGCTCGGCGGCCACGGCACGAGCCTTTCGAAGTTCGAGCAGTCCACCTGGAAGGACTGGCAGGCCCCCGTCATCGAGGAGTACAAGGCCCTCAAGGCCAAGGGCTTCCAGAAGATCACCTTCCTCACGGTCTCGACCGGCGGCACCCTCTTGCTCGAGGCGCTCAGCCGGGACGTCTTCTCGCCCCAGCCCCCGCGCGTGGTGATGATCTCGCCCATCGCGGAGTTCAAGGACAAGCGCGCCGGCTACCTGGTGCCCCTCAGCTGGCTGGGCGTCAGCGCCGCCCAGAAGGTGACGGGTACCGCCATCGGTCACTGGTACCGCAACCGGCCCGTGTCGACCATCTCCTCGCTCATCGACCTGACCGAGATCGTCAAGGACCGGCTGCGCAAGCGGATCGCGCTCGCCTCCGACACCAGGGTGCTGATCCTCCAGCCCGAGGGCGACCAGACGGTGGATCCCGTGAGCGCCCCTCTGATCGACGAGGGTCTCAAGGGCGGCACCCACAAGGTGGAGATGGTCAAGTCGGACCTGCACGTCCCCATCCGGCCCGACGGGGTTGACGAGCACACCTTCACCGCCGAGGAGAAGGCGACCAAGGACGCGCTGCTCCAGAAGATCCACGACTACATCCGGAACTGACCCCCGTGAAAAAAGCCGCCGCGAGGACCCGAGGTCGTCGCGGCGGGCTTTTTTCAGAAGGGCGCTCAGGCGCGCGCCAGGGCGGGATCGGCCACTTGGGCCTCGGCGAAGCCCTTCGCGCGCAAGAGGCACGAATCGCAAGCGCCGCATGGGACCTCGGCGCCCTGGTAGCAGGACCAGGTCAGGCCGTAGTCGGTGCCGACCGCGAGGCCGTGCCGGATGATCTCGGCCTTGGACCAGTGCAAGAGCGGCGTCTCGATCCGGATCGGATGGCCCTCGACGCCCGCCTTGGTGCCGAGGCGCATGGCTTCCTGGTAGGCCTGGATGAACGCGGGGCGGCAGTCGGGGTAACCCGAGTAGTCGAGGGCGTTGACCCCGATGAAGATGGCCTCGGCCCCCTTGGCCTCGGCGTACGAGGCCCCGAAGCTCAGAAACAGGATGTTGCGGCCCGGCACGTAGGTGACGGGGATGCTCTCCTCCATCTCGGCCACGTCGCGGCCGGTGGGCACGTCGAGATCCGCCTGGGTCAGGGCGGAGCCTCCCCAGCGGGTGAGGTCGAACTTCATGACGATGTGCTCGGCGGCTCCCACGGCCTTGGCGACGGCCCTGGCCGAGTCCAGCTCGCGCGCCAGGCGCTGACCGTAGTCGAAGGAGAGGGCGTAGATCTCGTAGCCCTGGGCCTTGGCCAGATAGGCGCAGGTGGTGCTGTCCAGCCCACCCGAGAGGAGAACGACGGCTTTCTTCATGACTAGATTCCTCGCTTGTCGCCCCAGAGGAGGCGATGGAACTGGGGCAGGGCGCGCCACTGGTACGCAGCCCAGAAGGGATCGGCGAGCAGGTGGTCCTCGACCATGGAGCGCATGCCCTCCAGGTAGTCGCCCGCGCCCTGCTCGGAGTTTCCGACCGGCTGGAGGATCACCGGCACCTTGCGCTCGGAGACCTGCGGGAACTCGGAAAGCAGCTCCTTGACCACCGCCAGGTCCTCCGCGCCGTTCACCACGAACTTGAGCTGGAGCTTGCCAGGGTAGTGGGCGAGGAACTCGCCGATGACGCGCCTGTTGGGCTTGTGGCCGCTCGAGCCCAGCTTGGGGCTGATGCTCCAGAGGTCCACCCGGTCGTAGGGCTTGAAGATGGTGCCGTTGGTCTCGACGGTGACGTGGCGATCACCGACCAGGGCGAGCACCGGCGAAAGGTCCTGCATCATGGGCTCGCCGCCCGTGAAGACCACGTCGTTGGCGTGGACCTCTTCGAGGATCCGCGCGGGGGACATCTCGATCCCCTCGACCCTCTCGCCTTCCTTCCAGGAGTAGGTCGTGTCGCACCAGGCGCACGACAGGTTGCAGCCGAGGAAGCGCACGAAGGTGCTGGGCACGCCGATCCGGGTGCCCTCGCCCTGGATGCTGGTGAAGATCTCGCAGATCGGGTAGGTGGCGCTCGCCACGGTCATGGGACTAGGCCTCCTCGAAGCGGCACCAGGAGTTGGGCCCTTCGTGGACGGTCACGGCGCACACCTCGGGGATCTCGGCCTTGAAGCGCTCGAAGAAGTGGCGCGAGAGGCCCTCGGCGGTGGTCTGGATGCCGGGCAGCTCGTCGTTGAGGTAGGTGTGGTCGGGCAGGAGGGCTTCGAGGGCCTTGAGGGCGTTGAAGTCGATCAGGATGCCCAGGGCGTCGAGGTCGGCGCCCTTGACCTCGACGTCCACGAAGTAGGTGTGGCCGTGCAGGCGATCGCACTTGCCCGGGTGACCCGGGATGCGGTGCGCGGCTTCGAATTTGAGGCGTTTGGTCAGCTTGTACATGCCTCCCATCTTATCAGATGAGAGGATGAAACCCCAGTACTGGCCTGGATCTCCGGGGGACGCTCGCTAGTATCCGAGCGCCTTGCCGCCCTTGCGGGGGTCCGCCCACCCCTCGAGGGTGCCGTCCGGCTTGCGCACGATGGCCTGGGCATCCCCCAGCGGCCGCACCTTGATGGTGTGCCCCATGGCCATCAGCTCCGAGAGGACCTTGGGGTCGAAGCCGTCCGGCTCCACGTCGATCTGATCCGGCAGGCCCTGGTGGTGGAAACGGGGCGCGACCACCGCCTGGCGGGCGTTCATGCCGTAGTCGAGGACGTTGAGCATGACCTGGAGGGTGGTGGTGGGGATGGTCGAGCCGCCCGGCGAGCCGACCGCCATGAGGAAGCGGCCCTTCTCGTCCAGGACCAGGGTGGGGGACATGGAGCTGAGCATGCGCTTGCCCGGCGCCACCGCGTTGCGCTCGCCCTGCACCAGGCCGTAGAGGTTGGGGGTGCCGGGCTTGGCGGCGAAGTCGTCCATCTCGTTGTTGTAGAGGACGCCCGTGCCCTTGGCGACGATGGCGTTGCCGTAGGCGCCGTTCAGGGTGTAGGTGTTGCTCACCACGTTGCCCTGGCTGTCTGCGACGACGAAGTGGGTCGTCTCGGGATGTTCGGCGAGGCCCGGCATGCGCGAGTACTCGGGGGTCGCTCGCGCGGGGTCGATGGTGGCGCGGCGGGCCTTGAGGTAGCTGGGGGCCATGAGCTGCTTGAGGGGGTTCTTCACGAAGTCGGGATCGCCGAGGTATTCGTTGCGGTCCGCGTAGGCCCGGCGCTCCACCTCGGTGACCAGGTGCATCATGGGCGCGGTGTGGTAGCCCAGGCCCTTGAGGTCGTCGCCTTCGAGCATCTGGAGGATCTCGGCGAGCAGGATCCCGCCGGAGCTCGGAGGCGGCATGCTGATCACACGCTTGCCCTTGTAGGTGAAGGCGATGGGCTCGCGCCACTTGGCCTTGTACGCCGAGAGGTCCGCCTCGGTCATGATGCCGCCGTTCGCCGCCATGTCCTTGGCGATCGCCTTGGCCACCGGCCCGGCGTAAAAGCCGGCGGGGCCCGCTTCGGCGATCCGGCGCAGGGTGGCGGCCAGGTCCTTCTGAACGAGGCGATCGCCCACCGCCAGGGGGTTGCCGTCCTTGAGGAAGATGCGCGTCGCCTCGGGGTCGCGCCACAGATCCGCCTGGTACTTGGTCAGCGAGATGGCGAGGCCCTGATCGACGGCGAAGCCCTTCTCGGCCAGGGCGATCGCGGGCTGGATCAGCTGCTTCCAGGGCAGGTGCCCCAGCTTGCGGTGGGCCTCGTACAGGCCGCGCACCGTGCCCGGCGTGCCGGTGCCCAGCCGATGGGTGAGGCTGAGTTCGGTCAGGTTGCCCTGGGCGTCGAGGTACATGTCGCGGTGGGCCTTGGCCGGGGCCGTCTCGCGGTAGTCGAGGGCGTAGGTCTTGCCCTTGGCGTCGCGAGCGACCATGAAGCCGCCGCCCCCGATGTTGCCCGCCTCGGGCCAGGTCACGGCCATGGCCATGGCCACCGCGACCGCCGCGTCGAAGGCGTTGCCGCCCTTCTTCATGACGTCGATGCCGACCTGGCTTGCGATCGCCGACACGCTGGAGACCAGGCCGTGCGCGGCCCGGACCGGCTCGCCCGTCGCCTGGTAACGCCAGGCGCTGGGGATCGGCGTCGGACTCGCGGCGAGGGTGGCGCCGGGGGCGCTTGCCAGGGCGACGAGGACCAGGGAGGCAGCGATGAGGGCGCGTGACACGGGAGCGTCTCCTTCAAAAGCAAGCAGGGCTCCAACATCCTACCCGGACTTTTCAAGCACGGCCAGGCATGGTAAATTAATTACGATGAATCGTTACTGAATCAAAATCCTCGTCGACGCAATCCCCTCATCGCCTTCAGGAGGTCGCGCCATGACGCAGCCCACCCTCAGAGCCCTCGCCTGCCTGCTGGTCGCCGTCGCCGGGGCCTCGTGCGCCACGCCGGCCCAGAGCACCAACCCCGCCCGCACGTCCCAGTCGCGCCTGAGCGCGCAGGGGACGACGAGCGGGGTTCACGACTTCAGCCCCGACAACTGGAGCCTCTCGGTCAAGCGCAAGGATCGCCTGCAGGTCTACATCGCCGAGACGCCGGACTGGTACGAGGTGGTGGAGCAGGAGCTGCCGCGCTCCCAGAAGGACTTCAACACCCTGAAGGAGGCGATCGCCTATGCCAACCGGCAGTACGCCGACTGGCCGCTCATCTCGCTCGATCAGTAGGGAGGGGGCGCCTAGCGGCAGGTCAGCATCAGGAACTCGGTGCGGCGATCGCTCTTGGCGAACTCGCCCTCGAAGGCGGTGGTGATCATGGTCGAGCCTTCCTTGCGGACGCCCCGGCAGGTCATGCAGCCGTGGACGCCCTCGACCAGCACCGCGGCCCCCCGGGCGCCCAGGTGGGTCATCAGGGCCTGGGCGATGTGCTGGGTCATGCGCTCCTGGATCTGGAGGCGGCGCGCGAAGCAATCGACCAGGCGCGCCAGCTTGGAGAGGCCCACCACCCGGTCGGCGGGCAGGTAGGCGATGTGCGCGATCCCGTCGAAGGGGAGCATGTGGTGCTCGCAGGTCGAGTCGAAGGGGATGTCCTTGAGCAGGACGAACTCCTGGTAGCCCTCGACCTCCTCGAACGTCGTCGAGAGGATCTCGGCGGGATCCTGGTGGTAGCCGGCATAGATCTCGCCCCAGCTGCGCAGGACCCGGTCGGGAGTGTCCTTGAGGCCTTCGCGATCGGGATCCTCGCCGATGGCCTCGAGCAGCGTCCGAAGCGCTTGACGTGCGCGCTCCTCTCGACTCATCGGGACTTGGGTTTCGATCGCCACGTCGGCCTCCTGTTCTGACCCTGTTCTTGCGCCTTGGCGCTGGATTCCGAGCCCATGAGCGGGCGCCGGGCCCATTATACCTCGATTCACACGAGAGGAGGCGCCAGGTGATCACCCTTCAAACCCTCGCAAGGACCTTCGCTTCGCACCGGGACGCGCGCAGGCTCGACCTGCTCGAGGCGCGCTGCCGCGCACGCCTCACCGGCCGCCCCTACCTGCTCGGCGAGCGGGCGCTCTTGGCCCTCTGCCTGAGCGAGGCCGGATCCGAGACGGCCGCGCTGGTGGAGTGGGACGAGAGCATCTGGTGGGCCGAGCGCTTCGGCCACTGGAGCCTGCTCGCCAGTTGCCTGGGCCTGATGGCCCCCTACTTCCCGCGCGAGGCGCTCGCCATCCTGGACGGCAGCAAAGGCGCGTTCCCGCTCGGAGCGCGCCGCTACTGGAGATCGCGCCTTCTCGGCGCGATCCGGCGCCACGCCGAGGCCCGGGCCGCCATGCCGAATGTGATCAGGGCCACCGACAAGCGGTAAGATCGGTTGCTAGTTTGAGGCTCGGGAAATAGCCCCCAGGAGGAACTGATGGAACCATCAAACCATGGAACTCCCCAAGGGCGTTCAGGACGGTCGATCTTCGACATGGCCGAGATCCGCAGCGGTAGCGGCTTGGGCACCGGCCGCGCGGCGGCCCGCGGCGGCTCCGCCGAGCGTGCCCCCGAGGCTCCCCAGGATCGCCCCCTGGAGCGTCCCATCGAGCGCTCCACCGAACGCCAGCCG
Organism: Pantanalinema sp.; assembly: GCA_036704125.1. NCBI lineage: Bacteria > Bacillati > Cyanobacteriota > Cyanophyceae > Leptolyngbyales > Leptolyngbyaceae > Pantanalinema > Pantanalinema sp. The sequence continues at coordinate 51,713 of DATNQI010000054.1, forward strand.
GATCCGCGCACCAAGTCGGTCTCCCTCACCGATCGCCAGCTCGCGCTGACCATCGGGGCCATCGAGCACGTCATCGGCGAGATGCGCCGCCTGCCCGGCACCGAGGCCACGCTCAAGGAGTTCGAAAGCTGCCTGTACCCGCTTCGCCAGGCCCTCGCGATCCTGCCGCCGGCCCCGTCCAAGTAGGACCGAGCGGCAAATCGATCCAGGCCAAGCAGCAGCTCGGGCAATTCTTCACCCCTGCCTCCCTCGCGGGTTTCGCGTGGGAGGTCGTCGCGTTGCTGCAATCGAACGGCGCCTCGCGCCGCCCCTCCCTGTCGCGCGGCGGGCTCGAGCCCGCCATGGGCGCGGGGGTCTTCCTGCGCGAGGGGCTTTCGCGCGGCCTCGAGGCCTCGCGCCTGGTCGGCGTGGACATCGACCCGGAGCTCGCCCCGCACTGGGAGACCCTTTCCCGGGAGCATCCCGGCCTGCGCCTGGTGAGGGCGGATGCGCTCCTGCCCCACGAGGCCCTCTCGGGCCCCTTCGACGTGGTCATCGGCAACCCGCCCTACGGATCGGCGGGGCTCGAAGCGATCGCCTCGCCCGCCACCCCCCTGGATCGAGCGCTGGCGCGCAGCATCCAGGAGGCGTACGACATCCACCGCAAGCCGGGCAAGCCCGTGCGCGCCGGGCGGCTCCACACCTTCCCCATCGAGTGCCTCTTCGTCGAGCGCAGCCTGCGCCTTTGCGCCGAGGGAGGCTTCGTCGCCCTGGTCCTGCCCGAGGGGATCCTGAGCAACCAGCGCCTCCAGCACGTCCGCGACTGGGTGGAGCGCCACGGCTCGGTCCGCGTGGTCGTCTCGCTGCCCCCGGGGGCGTTCCGCGCCGAGGGGACGGCGGCCCGCACCGCCCTGGTCGTGTTCGAGAAGACCACCGACCACCGGCCCGCCATGCTGTTCGAGGCCCCGCGCGCCTCCGCGCTCGGTGGCATCCTCGACGCCATCCAGGCCAGGCTCGGCGGACGCGAGGCCTCGGCGACCCTGGTCCCGTCTCTATCGGGACAGCGCTGGGACCCCGGCTTCTGGAACCCCGCCGTCTCGAGCCCCCTTTCCGCGCTCGAAGAGCGCCATGCCCTCGCTCCATTGGGGGATTTCCTCGCCTTCATGACCTACGGCCCCATCGTCACGGGAAAGCGGCGCGAGGCGCCCCCCGGCGAGGTGGTGATCCTCAACCAGGGCGAGCTCGGCTTTTCGGGCCTGGACTGGCGAAGCGCGCGGCGCTTCGCGGCGGGCTCCGCCCACGACCCGCCGCGCAGCCGCCCGCTGCCGGGGGACCTTTTGTTCGCGCGATCGGGGGCGGGCTCGCTCGGCAAGGGCCGCATGGCGGTGCTGGACGAGGCGATCCGGGCGAACGTGGGGTGCTTCGTGGACATCCTGCGCTTCGACGGGCTCGATCCCCATTTCGCGTGGCTGTATCTCGCCTCGCGCTTCGGGCAGGGGCAGATCCGGCGCCTGATCAACGGGGTGGCCACCCCGAACCTCTCCTTCAGGGCGATAAGGAGCCTGCGGGTGCCGGTGCTGCCCCTCGAGGACCAGGAAACCCTGGGGCGGCTCTACCGCGAGGGGGTCCTGCCGCTGCACCGGGCCATGGTGCTGCCGGGCGCCGGGACGCTCCAGCGCAAGGCCGCGGAGGATGCCATGCGCGAGGCGATCGCCGAGTTCGAGGCCCGCCTCTGCCATGAATAGGTCGGAGTGATCCGCCCTCTCGCGGAGATTAGACCAGAAGCAGGTCGAACAGCTCGCGACGCCCCGGCGTGCCCTCCACGTCGGTGAACTCGCTGAGGATGAGGCCCGCCTTCGGGTGGTAGGTGTGGCTGCTCGAGCCGTTCTCGTTGACGGTCGAGAGGCGCAGGCAGCCATGGAAGCGCCCCGCCTCGACCTCCACCGGCCCCTCGACGAAGTAGAGCTGGAAGCTCACGGTGGTCTCGTCCAGCTCCTCGGTCCAGGCGCGCTCCTGGATGGGGAAGCGCCAGATCCAGTCGTGGGCCACCAGGTTTCGCTTGCCCTTGACCTCGGCCGCGACCCCTTCGGCGGTGCGGATCACGTCGTAGGTGTAGCGATCGCCCCGGGCCTCGCGCTGCTCGATGGTCGCGCGCGCCACGGCCCCCTCCTGGCCCGCGAGGACCTCGAAGGTCCCGAAGCCGCTCAGCTCCCCTTCGATCGTCTCCTTGAAGACCGCGAGGTGGCCCGGCATCATGAGGAAGTAAGAGGCGACCTCGCCCGGCGCCGCGGCCTCCCAGTCGAGCGCATGCCGCGTGGCCTCGGAACCGAGGCGCACGCGGCGCTCCGGGTCGAAGCCGCAGGCTTCGAGGGCGAAGGCGAGCAGGGCTGCTCGATCGGTGGGGACTTGAAGAGACGGTTCGCGCATGGGCGCAACTCCTTGGAGAAGAGAATCGGGTGAAATGGGCTAGAGCGTCCATGGCATGCTAACACGGCCCCTCGCGCGCGGCGCAAAGCAAGGCGTGATCCATGTCATCAATAAAACTCCGTTACAAACCGTAAAGGTTTATATCTTGTTATAACGCTTGTGACATGGTTATACTTGGAACGCTCGGTTACCCGAAGCTCCGTCCCCGGCCCATTCGCCGCCTCGTCCTCGCCCAAACCGGAGGCCACTCGTGGAAGAGACCCGCAGCACCGGCGACATCGCGCCGGCCGTCAGCGCTCGCATCACCCCGGAGGACGCGCAGTACCAGGACGTGGTGCAGCGCCTGTTCACCAGGCCCGAGGCGCCGGGCCAGGACATGCGCCAGCCCGAGGATCGAGACCCGTTCAACTTCAACCTGATCGCCAACGTGAGCCACGAGCTGCGCACGCCGCTGTCGACCATCGCCGGCTTCGGGTCCATCCTCGACGACGACAGCATCGGGTCCCTGAACCCCTTGCAGCGCGACTGCGTCCGCAAGATCCTCGAGGGCAGCGAGACCATGCTGCGGGTCGTCTCGGACCTGCTCGTGTTCTCCCAGCTCGAGGCCGACGCGTACGTCCTCCACCGGACCATGGTCGCCCCGGTCGAGACGGTCCAGGCCGCCCTCATGGCCATGCAGCCCGTCCTCGACGCCAAGCACCAGCGCCTCGAGGTCAAGCTCGACCTGCCGCTCCCTTCGCTCTACGCCGACGGCGATCGCCTGGTGCAGATCCTGAGCAACCTGCTCGACAACGCCTCGCGCTTCACCCCGTCGGGCGGCCAGATCGCCCTGCGCTGCGGCAAGGAGGGCAACGACCTGGTGATCGAGGTGACGGACCACGGCATCGGGATGGCCGACGAGCACCTGGAGCGGATCTTCGACCGCTACTACCAGATCCGCGACCAGCGCGCCAAGCGCACGGGCGGCACCGGCCTGGGCCTGGCCATCGTCAAGCGCCTGGTCGAGCTCCACGGCGGGGCGATCGCGGTCGAGAGCGCCCCGGACCGGGGCAGCCGCTTCATCGTGAATCTGCCCGTGAAGCGACCGTAACGCTTTCCAGCAAGAAGGGCCGCCTCTTGGCGGCCCTTCTTGCTGCGATGAGAATGCTTGGCTTGCGCGCTGGAGCGGGGGATCTCCCGATTTAACTTGAATCCTCTGACTTAATCCATTAAATTAGAGGTTGAAAGTTCTGAAAGGAGGTGCAAAATGTCTCCGCGCCGTCACAGCTCGGACGAGTTCCTCTCGCAAGAACCGGCACTCGACCGAGCAGCCCGAAAACCCGCAGGGCGCCGCAAAGGGCCGTTCGCAGGCCTGCCCGTCGTTTTGCAGCGGCGCCTCCAGCAAGCCATCGATGACTACCGCGAAGAGACGGATGCGGCAGAGCACCGCAAAGCGGAAATCGAGCAGGAGTTCTTCGGGCGCGCCTTCAGCCGGGAAGAACGCCTGGAACTGCGCTATGCCGCCATGATGAAAGAAGCCCGGGCCCGTGACCGTCTGTTGGAGAGCGCCTGGAACACCCGAAAGGTCCAGGAGTTTCTCGGTGGGGTGAGCCACCAGACCCCTCACGATCGACGCCACAGCGGGACGCTTATCGCCATCCTGGACAGAGGGGAATGGCGCTATCCCGACTGGCAGTTCGATGCCTCGGGGCCTGACCGTGTCGTTGACGGGCTTCCAGACATCATTCGCGCCCTGCCGGTCGGTACACTGGCCAAGATCCGCTGGCTCAGCGAAGCTAACGACCTCTTCGGGGAGCGTAGCCCGATCGAGGAGCTACGCGCCGGCAACAAGGAACGCGTCTTGTACGAAGCGCAGCGACTGGAAGCCGAGTGATGCCGCCCATCCCCGCTCCACCTCCCACCCCTCTCCCAGGCAAACCGGCGTTTCATCCCCTCGAGGCCGAGCAGGTGATTTACCGGATCTTCAACGCCAAGCGATCGCCGGTGGACTTTCGACCGAAAGGCCCCAGCGATCGCTTTGATCACCACCGTGGCCCCGGTCTTGCGCTCGGATTTGAGCCCCGGGGATGCGATGCCGCGCGCGATCCGGAACGTCGCGTGCTCTACGCGGGGATCGACCTGACTTGTTGCTTGGTAGAGCGCTTTCGGGAGACCAGGGTCATCCAAGGCGGCACCAATGCGCTTGCCAAGCTTCGGGTGACGCGGTCCCTCAAGCTGCTCGACTTGCGCGGCATGGGGACGCTCCGGAACGGGGTGACAGCCGAGATTGCCAAGGAGCCGGACCGGCTGGCGACCCAGGCATGGTCGCGCTACTTCGTGGGTTCAGGCATCTACGGCAACTTGGATGGCATCGTCTGGCCAAGCCGGGTGGTGGACCTGGACACCTTCGTGTTCTTCGAATCCGCCGATGGCGCATTCGAGGTTCTCAGGACGATCCGCCTGAACGACCCGCTCTTACGAGCGCCGATCGATGCGCTCGTCTCCCGAACCGCCTTCGTCCGGGAAACGAATTTCTACTGAGTGCCACGAGCCTGTGGGCAGGACGCGAAGCGCAAAGAGAGCGATCATGGCGAGCGCTTTGCTTACCCCAGACCCCGTTGCAAAAGCGCGCGCTCAAGATTCACGAAAGGGACGCGCTCCTGCTCGAGACGGACGCGATCGGCGATCGCGTCGTCACGCAGTGCTCGAAAAAGCTCCTTTTCCTCGGGAAACAGGCAGTCGAGCTCACCCGTGAATCGCTTATCCGCTGGCTCTTTCCCCCACAGGGATTTGTGCGCGAGCAGGGTCTCGCGATCCATCAGCATCGATTGGACGTGCGGGAAGATGCTGCGCAGCTGGGAGAGGATGGCGAAGCCGTGGGTGTCGATGTCGCCCCAGTAGTGAATCGCGACGCCCTCGAGCCACGGAACCTCGGACAGGGATCGGATGCCATACCCTAGGCCGAACACCACCAGCGCCCGGGGCACCGCAGGGAAGCACAGCCCGTTGGTCTTGTTCTCGGTGACGAATACCCGCTCCACGCCTAGCGCGAGCCGTGCAAAGTCGGAGAGGGGCACCGAGACATCCGTCATCCCCCCGAGCGCAAGGCGCTCGTCCAGGATGCGAAAGCGCACCAGGGGCTCTTCGGATCGCAGGCCGTGACGACGCTCGAAGTCCTGGCGCCGCACCCCCTTCACCGTCTCGTCCCAGGCGTCCGGCGGGAGCACCCTGGCGAGGAGCTCGTCGATCAGGACCGTGTGCCGCTCGATGAACTTGGTGTCGACCCCCTCGATGTCCAGCTGGCGCAGGTAGAGACCGGGACGGGGGTTGCGCTGGAAGTACGCGCAAACCGTAAGCAGGCGCGACCACTCCTCGGCGTGCTCGAGCGCGATCATGGGCCTGGCGTCCAGGAAGGCCTCGAGGGCGGGCAGGCGATCGCGCGTCTCTTGCGCGATGGCGCGGAACCTGGAAAAGGCCTGCTGCTTGGCGACGAGGCGCAAGAAGTCCGCCTCGGTCTCGATGAGGGCCTTCTGGGGGATGCGCTGGGCCCCGAGCTGCCGGTGCTGCACCACCTGGTCGACGATCCGATAGCCGTGCCCCGTGCTTTCCTTGCTCTGCGCGCCGAGGTCCTCGATCCAGCGGCGGACCTCGGCGAAGCGCGACAGCACCTCGGCGCCGCTCGGGGGTCTGAGGCCGATCTCGACGGGGAAGAAGGCCTCGCCCGCAAGCCACGCCTGCAAGAAGCGCCCGCCGTCCCAGAGCTTGCGCGCCCGGGCCTTGATATCGGCGGGGGTCAGCGCGTTCACGGCGCGACGACCCCCGCCGTGTCGCCCTCGCGGGCCTTGCGCTCCTTGTACTGCGCGATGGTCAGGCCGAGGATCCTGGAATCGCGCCCTCCCTCGTTGTGGACGAAGTGGACGCTCTTCACGTAGTCCTCGATGACGTGGATCTTCTGGAGGGGGGTGACGATGAGCAGCTGGAGGTTCAGCTTCCTGAAGAGCCCCAGGCCGTAGCGGGCCGACTCGTCGGATCCCCGGCCGAAGGCCTCGTCGATCATCACGAAGCGGAAGGTGCGCGATCGCACCTCGCCCCACTCCAGGCCGAACTGGTAAGCCAGCGCCGAGGCCAGGATGGTGTAGGCCAGCTTCTCCTTCTGGCCGCCCGACTTGCCGGCGGAGTCGGAGTAGAACTCCTTCTCCGTCCCATCCTCGCGCCAGCGCTCGCTGGCCGAGAAGACGAACCAGTTGCGGACATCGGTGACCTTCTGGGTCCAGCGCCGGTCCAGCTCCGAGGTGCCCTCGCGGCCGTTGAAGCGATCGATGAGGGCCTTGACCTGCAAGAACTTGTGCTCGGCGTAGAGCTCGTCCTCGCCCCCTCCCAGGGTGTCGCTCAGGCAGGCGAGCAGCTCCTGGCGGAAGGAGCGGATCTCGGGGTCCTGGGTGCGATCGCCGACCAGCTCGATGTAGGTCCCGCTGGCGTACTCGATCTCCTTCAGCGAGCGATTGATGGTGGCGATCTTGTCGGCGATCCCCTGCCGCTCGTTATCGAGCCAGCTCTGGAGCAGGGCGATGCCGTTGATGGTCCGCTCGTTGAGCAGGGTCTTGAAGTTCTGCTCGTGGCGCGGCAGGTCCTCGCGCCGCAGGGTCGCGAGCATCTCGCGGTACTCGGGCTCGGCCTCGATGCTGGCGTCCACCTCCCGCGTCTCCTGGGGGTAGCGCTGCTTGTACTGGGCCATCCTGAGCAGGAGGCCCTTCTCCGACTCCGCGATGCGCTTGGCGAGCGCGTCGAGGCGCCCCTGCAGCCACTCGCGCATCTCGGTCTGGCTCTTGTCGCAGTTCTCCACCGAGAGCTTCTTCTCGCCCAGGGCCTCGGCCTGCATCTCGGCCAAAGGCGGGAAGAGGCGGGCTCGCTCGGCCTCGCTCAGGCTCGAGAAGAGCTCGGTAGCCTCCGCGTGCTGGGCCTGCTGGGTGTCGAGCCGGGTCTTCTGCTCGGCGTGCGCGTACTGGGTCTTGCGCTGGAGCCCCTCGGCGGTGAGGATGCCCCGCTCGGCGGCCTCGAGCTGGGCCTGCAGGGTGCGCAGGACGTCGGATCCCGCCTCGAGACGGCGCTTCTCCTCCTCCAGCTCGACGATGCGGGCGGCGAGGGGCTGCCAGTGGATCTCCTGGAAGTCCTCGAGCTTGAGCACGTCCCGCAGGCTCTCTCGCCGCGCCTGGACCGCGTCGAGGCGCGAGGCGTCGGCCACCAGGCGCGCCTTCACCTTCTCGCCCGCGGCGCTCAGCTGCGCCTGCTGTGCCTCCA